>NZ_JAFMFX010000008.1:0-43266 GCF_017855895.1 Vulcanococcus sp. CPBay_Sum15L08_68
ATCGACTGGTTGAAGTTGAAGCCGTTCAGGTTGAAGGCCATGGTGCTGACGCCCATGGACGTAAACCAGATGCCGACAACAGGCCAAGCACCCAGGAAGAAGTGGAGGCTGCGGCTGTTGTTGAAGGAGGCGTATTGGAAGATCAGGCGACCGAAGTAACCGTGGGCAGCCACGATGTTGTAGGTCTCTTCCTCTTGGCCGAACTTGTAGCCGTAGTTCTGGCTCTCGCTCTCGGTGGTTTCACGCACCAGGGAGGAGGTCACCAGGGAGCCGTGCATGGCGGAGAACAAAGAACCACCGAAGACACCAGCCACACCAAGCATGTGGAAGGGGTGCATCAGGATGTTGTGCTCAGCCTGGAACACCAACATGAAGTTGAAGGTTCCAGAGATGCCGAGGGGCATGCCATCGGAGAAGGAGCCCTGACCGAAGGGATACACCAGGAACACTGCAAACGCAGCAGACAGCGGAGCGCTATAGGCCACGCAGATCCAGGGGCGCATGCCGAGGCGGTAGGAGAGTTCCCACTGACGGCCCATGTAGCAGGAGATGCCGATCAGGAAGTGAAAAACCACCAACTGATACGGACCGCCGTTGTACAGCCACTCGTCGAGGCTGGCGGCTTCCCAGATGGGATAGAAGTGCAGACCAATGGCATTGCTGCTGGGGATGACAGCGCCAGAGATGATGTTGTTTCCGTAGATCAGGGATCCGGCAACAGGTTCACGGATGCCATCGATATCCACCGTCGGGGCGGCGATGAAGGCAACGATGAAGCAAATGGTGGCGGCCAGCAGGCAGGGAATCATCAGGACGCCGAACCAACCCACATAAATGCGGTTGTCGGTGCTGGTGACCCACTCGCAAAACTGCGTCCAAGAACTGGAGCCGCTCTTACGAAGAGCAGTGGTCATAGGGGAAGGCCCAATCGAGCCAAATGAGTACGAATGCCGCAGATGCGGCCTGCAAAACCTAGGAGCCCCTAGAAAACATTTCCTGGAGCAAAAATTAAATTCAGGAAAGAACCAAAATGTTCATGAAGAGCTTCATGAAGCCTTCATGAAGCTATGTATAGCGCTCGAGTCTGCGCGGCCTGGCGATTAGGCGGGGGCCGATTGTTCTTTGAGCCACTGCTGCGCAGACACCAAAAACGCGCTCCAGTCCAGTTTCTCCTCGTCCGCCGCGCGGGCAACCAACAGGGGAGCCTGGCGCTGCAAGAGAG
The DNA here is from genome assembly GCF_017855895.1 of Vulcanococcus sp. CPBay_Sum15L08_68. Taxonomy (NCBI): domain Bacteria; kingdom Bacillati; phylum Cyanobacteriota; class Cyanophyceae; order Synechococcales; family Synechococcaceae; genus Vulcanococcus; species Vulcanococcus sp. CPBay_Sum15L08_68. The sequence continues at coordinate 1,223 of NZ_JAFMFX010000008.1, forward strand.
CATCCAACTCCGCTTCGGGAACACCGGCGGCCAAAGCCATGTAGTCAGCCATCGCCCGGCCCACAACCCTGGTCAGATAGGCGGCACTGAGGGCCTGCATGGCACCCCCCACAAGCCATGTCGGACCGTGCCACTTCACCACCGAGGCCAGGGCTTGAGAGCTCCACTCGACAACCCCCAGACTCAGCGCCGCCTTGCCCAACTGAGACGCCGAGGCTTGCAGTTGCTCAAGGGACCAAGGGCAATTCCAAAGCCTGGCCATCTCCTGAAGCATCAAGCCATTGGCAGCGGCCAGCACCAACAGATCCAAGCTGGGAAGAGGCGCCACAACGACGCCCGCCGCCACGGTCCACTGGGTGCGTTGCAGCAAACGGGACCAGTGCTGGCGGCGCAGGCCCTCGAGTTCAAGCTGCCAAGCCGCATGCAACTCCTGCAGGCAGCGTTGTTGGTTGCGCTCCCGGCTCAGCGGTGTGGATTCCGCGAACCAGGAGGTGAGGTCTCGCCAGCCACTGGCCTCCTGGGCCGCAAGCGGCCAACAGCGCCCGCGCAGATGAACGGGAAGCTGCTGCTCGAGTTGCTGGAGCTGGGCGGAACTCTCGAGCTCCGGTTTCGTGCGCACCAGAATTCCCACCCGCTGCTGCTCTGGCAGGGCTTCAAGCCAGCGCAGGTCAGCCGCGGTCAGGGGCAGATCGAGTCGATACAGCAGCAGCTCGCAGTGGCGAAACACCTCCGGCCACTGCCAGGACTGAGGAGACAAGGGCAGGGCGTGACTGCGATGCACCCGAAGTGGATGCACAGAGGGGCAGTGACACAACAGCTGCTCCTGCTCGGAAGCGCTCCACGCTGCGGTCCCCACCAGGGCCAGCTGAATGCAGGTCTCCTCTTGGCGCTGACGCAACAGCTCCAGCTGAGAGCGGCGCTGAGTCTGGTGGAGCTCAAAGGTCTTGGCCTGAGCACGACCCTCCTCAGCGCTGGCTGCCTGCAGCACTTGGAACTGCTCAAGAACCGCCTCACAGCGCTCAAGCCAACCCTCGGAGGACTGAGGCAGGTGCTGACCGCTTGGACGCATGCGTCCGCCAAGCAACCAAAGGCCGGCCCCTGCGGCACCCAACCCCATCAGCGAGGAGAGGGGCCCATGGAGGGACTCCAGCACCATCCAGCCGCCGCCTGCTGCCGCAAGCCAGGGCCAATGCCGCATTCCCTGGCGCAGAACCTGCGCTTTGAGCTCCTCCCCCAGTGAGACGGGCCTCGGCGATGGGGATTCAGCTGAGACCTGAGGAACCGTCAATGGGGAGCCTGAATTCGGCGGCCGCGCCAACTCTTTAGCTCAGCTATTAACCCATGCCCAGACCCAATAGCGTGGGAGGACCTCAATGAGCCTCCTTGGCCATGGGTCTTGCTGGCCAAACCAACGAGCGGGCCGACCGCCGGTCCGAGGTCCAGAGGGTCCTGCTGGTGGCCCTCGGGGTCAACGTGGCGATGACGCTGCTCAAGCTGATCATTGGTCTCTTGAGCGGATCGCTTGCGCTCTTGGCGGATGCCATGCACAGCGCCACCGATGGCTTGTCCAGCCTGCTGGGACTGATCACCAATGGCCTCTCGGACCCCAAGCCGGACCGCGATCACCCCTACGGCCATGACAAATACGAAGCGGTCGGAGCCCTAGCGATTGCGGGCTTCATTTGCTTGACGGCCTTTGAGATCGTGCGCACAGCCCTCGAGCGCATCAGCTCGGGCCTGCCCCCAATCCGCCTGGATGGGCAGGAGCTGCTGCTGCTCCTCATCGTCCTGGGCTGCAATCTGCTGCTTGCCGGATACGAGCGCAGTGAGGGCAGACGCCTGGGCAACCAGCTGCTGTTAGCCGATGCCAAACACACGACCAGCGACATCTGGACCACCGTTGTGGTCCTGGTCGGTCTCTGTGGGGTCGTTCTGTTCAAGCAGACCTGGCTGGACGTGGCGATGGCCATCCCGCTCTGCGTCCTCTTGATCCGTGTCTGCTGGCAGGTGCTGAAGACCAACTTGCCCTGGTTGGTCGATCAAATCGCCATTGCACCGGAATCCATCCACGAGACGGCGATGGGCGTCCCTGGAGTCCTCAACGTCCATGACATCGCCAGCCGCGGGGTTCTGGGTCAGCGGGTGTTCATTGAGCTCCACATGGTGGTGGATGCCGATGACCTGCCCAAAGCCCATCGGATTACCGAGCTCGTGGAGGAGCATCTCGAGCGGCGCTTTGGACCCGTTCGCTGCACAATCCACCTGGAACCGCGGGAGTACGCGGAATCCACCATCACCTTCCAGGGGACCCATGGCTGAGCTCCTGCGCTGGCTCACCCCCCATCAGCAGCAGCTCTTGGCCGATCTCAGTGACCGCCAACAACTGTTGGCTCGCTGGGATGGCGATCGGCCCATTGCCCTGCTCGAGCGCTGCTGGTTGCGGCTGCAGATCCTGCCCATCAGCAGGCTCAGCGCGGTTTTACCGCCCGACAACAGTGGTGAAGCCCCAGAGTTGATTCGCTTCCGCAACCTGATCCGCGCCGGTTTCTCGAGCGCAGAAGCGGAAGAGCAATGTTGGGATGAGTTCGGGAAGGTGGCCTGCTCCGAGGCGCTCCAACGCTTTTGGGCCGCACAAGATCAGGGTTGCCATGGCTGGACGCTGCAGGCCTACCTCGACCTGCTGTCGCGCTACCGAAGCAGCATCGAATCGGAGGGACCAAATCCTTTGCCGGTACTGGTCTTGGCCCGAGCAGGCAGTCCAGAACACCATCGCCTGATTTGGCACTGGCCGGCCTCACTGTCGGTAGGGCACACTTGCCGCTGACTTCTTCAGGTGTGCGGCCATGGCCGACGGTGATTTCCAGCGGAATTCGGGCGAGCAGTCCCAAGGCAACCGCGGTCCTCGCGAAGGTGGCGGGTTCCGCATTCGCCTGAGCGATAACGAGATGCGCGCCGCCCGCGCCGTGCAAGAGGCTTTTGGCGTCCGTTCCACCGTGGCAGCCCTGGGCCTGTCCCTGCGCACCGTGGCCCAGCTGATCGAAGAGGGCCGGATTGACGACATCGTTGCCCAGCAGAAGGCCAGTGCCGGTTCCCGGGGACGGGGCGAGCGCGGTGACCGTCGTGGCGAGCGCAATGAGCGCCCTGGCAACCGCCCCAATCCGTTTGCCCGTCCCGCCAAACCAGCAGCCGCCGTCCCTCAAGAGGAGACGGTGAGCGAGGAAGCCGCGTCGGAAACCACCGAAGTAGCAACAGAGCAAACCACCACCGAAGAGACCACCGAGGCCTGATTCGAGGCCGCTGCCGGGTCCTGCCTCCAGGCAGAATCCGGCGAACATTTCGCCAGCTCGCATGCAACGCGCCAGGGTCCTGTCCGGAGTTCAGCCCACTGGCGCCTTGCATTTGGGCAATTGGCTCGGAGCCATCCGCAACTGGGTCGGACTGCAGGAGACCCACGACACCTTTTTCTGTGTCGTGGACCTGCACGCGATCACCGTGCCCCATGACGCGGCCGCCCTGGCCCGTGACACGCGCAACACCGCCGCCCTCTATCTCGCCTGCGGAATCGATCCTGAGAAAGCGACGGTTTTTGTCCAGAGCCATGTCTCAGCCCACAGCGAGCTCTGTTGGCTCCTGAACTGCGTCACACCGCTCAACTGGTTGGAGCGGATGATCCAGTTCAAGGAGAAGGCCGTCAAACAGGGGGACCAGGTCTCCGTTGGCCTTCTGGACTACCCCGTGTTGATGGCGGCGGACATCCTTCTGTATGACGCTGACCTCGTGCCCGTTGGCGAGGACCAGAAACAGCACCTGGAGCTGGCCCGAGACATCGCCCAGCAGCGAATCAACGCTCGCTTTGCCCCGCGGGATGCCGAAGGCGAGCCCATCCCCGTCCTGAAGGTGCCCGAGCCGCTCATCCTCAAGGAGGGTGCCCGCGTAATGAGCCTGACCGACGGGCGCAGCAAGATGAGCAAGAGCGACCCCAACGAAGGATCCCGCGTCAATTTGCTGGATTCGCCTGAGGTGATCACCAAGAAGGTCAAGCGCGCCAAAACCGATCCCGTGATGGGCCTCGAATTTGGGAACCCGGAGCGCCCCGAAACCGACAACCTCTTGGGGCTCTATGCCCTGCTGAGCGGCAAAGGTCGTGAGGCAGCCGCTGCAGAGTGCGCCGCGATGGGCTGGGGCACCTTTAAACCCCTACTGGCCGAGACACTGGTCGAAGCGCTGCGCCCCATTCAAGAGCGCTACAACGACCTGAGCGCTGATCCCGCCGAACTGGACCGCGTCCTCAAAGCAGGCAGCGAGCGCGCCAATGCTGTGGCCCAGGCCACTCTGGAGCGAACCCGCGAGGCACTGGGCTTCCTCAAGGCGAACTGAGGCCCCAAGCCGCTAATCAAAAACGGAAGGAAAGATAAAGGTGGCTAATTCGTTACGGCGCATTGGCCAGCCAAAAACCTCGCCAATCGCCCTGGAGAACTAAAAATCAACCTGCAGCACATCGAGGCAGCACTTGTCCAGTTCGGACGGGAAGTCTCACCTTGAGACTCGGCTAGCCAGCAGTCTCAATGGACTGCGACGTTGTGCCGCTTGCCAATTCGTCATTCGCTCCAGCATTCCCTCAAGCCCAGTCGTGCCGCCGCTCCGGCCTGCTCACTGGGTCTGCTGCTTCTGGCCGCTGGCCCCCTCGTGGCTCCCTCCAAGGGAGTCGAGGTGGATCAGTCACTGGAGCAGATCGTGGCGGCTGCCAGCGAGACCGAGGACGGAGAGCTGTATGCAATCACCCCGGAGCGCCGGGCCCTGCTCAACACCATTCGCTACGCCGAGGGCACCTGGAAACAAGGCCCCGAGGGCTATCGCACCCTCTACGGCGGCGGGCGTTTCAGCAGCCTGGCCAAACACCCTGATGTGGTGGTGGTGAAGCGCTACACGAGCGCGGCCGCAGGTGCCTATCAATTCCTGCCCGGCACCTGGAAAGAAGCCGCAAACAAACTGAGCCTTCGCAGCTTCAAGCCCCACAACCAGGACCAAGCGGCCCTGTATCTGGTGGATCGCCGCGGTGTACTCGATCAAGTCGACCGCAGCGGCTTAACCCGCGGGGTGATGGCCGTGCTGTCCAAGGAGTGGGCCTCCTTCCCTAGCCACAACGGACTGAGCGCCTACGGCCAACCCGTGAAGAAGGCTGCGGAACTGGCCAACTTCTACGAATCCAACCTCAAGCAACTGAAGCGCAGCCGCTGGGCTCAGGCCTGAGGAGGATCGGGGCGCTCTTGCTCCGGAAGCGGCACTCCCGCCACCCGCAACATCGCGGAGAGGTTCCAGACCCGCATCATCAGGCGATGCCAAGGGGTCATGGCATCCATATCAACGGCCATGGGGGTCGAGCAGGCGGCCCGGAGTGCTTTGGCGGCAGCGATCGCCTGAAGCGCCTCCTCCAGGGCGGAACGAAACTCCCGCTGTTCCACCGGTGGCACCAGGTGATCGGGGGCGTGATCCAGAAGGACCAAACCGCGCTGGAACCAATAGCGAAAGTCACCAAAGAGTGACTCGAGCAAGTGGTCGAGCAATTCGGCCGACTCAGCCTGGGGTTCTTGGGGGTTGCTCACCCCCACACCCTAGTAATGGTCTGAATTGCGCTGCGTAGGATCGGGGTTGCTATGCCGCTGCCGTGACCGCGACCCGTACTGCCGAGCCTGCAGCCACGGTGCACCTGCCCAAAACCAGCGAGAGCGAGCAGCTGCTGCGTATCCGCCACTCCATGAGCCACGTGATGGCCATGGCGGTCCAGCGCCTCTTCCCCAAGGCCCAGGTGACCATCGGACCTTGGACCGAGAACGGCTTCTACTACGACTTCGATAACCCCGATCCCTTCACGGAGGCCGACCTCAAGGCCATCAAGAAGGAAATGATCAAACTCATCAACAAGAAGCTTCCGCTGGAGCGTCTGGAGGTGAGCCGAGCGGAGGCCGAAAGCCGGATCCAGGCCCAGAACGAGCCCTACAAGCTGGAAATTCTGGCCGGGATCCAAGAACCCATCAGCCTCTACACCCTCGGCGAGGACTGGTGGGACCTCTGTGCAGGCCCCCACGTCAGCAACACCAAGGAACTGAACGCCAAGGCCTTTGACCTTGAGAGCGTCGCAGGCGCCTACTGGCGTGGCGACGAGAAGAACGCCCAGCTGCAGAGGATCTACGGCACCGCCTGGGAAACCCCAGAACAGCTGAGCGAATACAAGCGCAGGCAAGAGGAAGCCAAGCGCCGGGACCACCGCCGGATCGGGACCGACCTCGACCTGTTCTCGATTGAGGACGAAGCCGGCGCTGGCTTGGTCTTCTGGCATCCCCGCGGCGCCCGCATGCGCCTCTTGATCGAGAACCTCTGGCGGGAGCTCCACTTCAACGCCGGCTACGAGCTGCTCTACACCCCCCACGTGGCTGACATCAGCCTCTGGAAGACCTCTGGCCACCTCGACTTCTACAGCGAGTCGATGTTTGGCCCGATGCAGGTGGACGAGCGGGAGTACCAGCTCAAGCCCATGAACTGCCCGTTCCACGTGCTGACCTACGCCAGCACCCTGCGCAGCTACCGCGAGCTACCGATCCGCTGGGCCGAGCTCGGGACGGTGTATCGCTACGAGCGCCCCGGTGTGATGCACGGCCTGATGCGGGTGCGGGGCTTCACCCAGGACGACGCCCACGTGTTCTGCCTGCCGGAGCAGATCAGCGACGAAATCCTGGCGATCCTGGATCTCACCGAACAGATCCTCTCGACGTTTGATTTCCGCAACTACGAAATCAACCTCTCCACACGGCCTGAGAAGTCCATCGGCGAAGACGCGGTGTGGGATCTCGCCACCCAGGGCTTGATCGAAGCGCTGGAGCGCAAGGGATGGGCCTACAAGATCGACGAAGGCGGTGGTGCCTTCTACGGCCCCAAGATCGACCTCAAGATCGAGGACGCCATCGGCCGGATGTGGCAATGCTCCACGATCCAGCTGGACTTCAACCTGCCTGAACGCTTCGACCTGGAGTACGTGGCAGCGGACGGATCCAGGCAGCGGCCGATCATGATCCACCGCGCCATTTTTGGCTCACTGGAGCGGTTCTTCGGGATCATGACCGAGAACTACGCCGGTGACTTCCCCTTCTGGTTGGCACCCGAGCAGATCCGCCTGCTGCCAGTGACCGATGAGGTCGCCGGCTACGCCGAATCCGTCGCAGCGGCCCTGAAGGCGGCGGGCGTACGCGCCAGCGTGGATCACTCCGGTGACCGCCTGGGCAAGCTGATTCGCAATGGCGAACAGATGAAGATCCCCGTTCTGGGGGTGATCGGCGCCAAGGAGGCCGAAGGCGGGACCATCAGCCTGCGCAGCCGCCGGGAGGGCGACCTGGGCAGCATCGAGCTGGAGACCGTTGTGGCCGCTGCCAAGGAAGCGAATCAAGATCGGGAAGCGGGGCTCAAGATCAGCCCCCGCTGATCTCCGATGACCACGCTTCTAGCCGGTGATATTGGCGGCACGAAGACCCTGCTGGGCCTCTACAGCGTCGAAGGAACGGCACTGATTCAGAAGGCCAGTCAACGTTTCGTCTCGGCCGATTGGGCTGATTTCTCGGCCCTGGTGAATCACTTCCTCGACGGGGAGGCGTCCTGCTTCGAGCGACCTCGCCAGGCCTGTTTCGCGATTGCGGGTCCGGTGCGCCAGGGCCGGGTGAAACTCACGAACCTCCCCTGGCTGCTGGATGAGGTGGAACTGGCCCGCGCCTGCCAGCTCGAGGTGCTCGAGCTGGTCAACGACTTTGCCGTTCTGATCTATGGGCTGCCTCACCTGCAGCCAGAGCAACAGACGACCCTGCGGCAGCCGGCTGCGGGCGGCGGCGACCCCAAGGCGCCGATCGCGATTCTTGGGGCCGGGACCGGTCTGGGGGTAGCGATCGGAGTGCCCACGGCAGGGGGCTTGCAGGCCATGGCCAGCGAGGCCTCCCATGGCGAATTCGCCCCCTGCAACGAGGAGCAGTGGCAACTGAAGACCTGGTTGATGGCCGAGTTCGGTCTGCCGCGCCTCTCGATTGAACGGGTGGTGAGCGGCACGGGACTGGGCGACGTGATGCGCTGGCGCCTGGCCACCCATCCCGACGGACGCAACCATGCCCTGATGAAGACGGCCGACACCGAGTTGCCTGCGGCGACCGCTGCGGCCGCAGCGGCTGGCGATCCCCTCGCCCGCAAAGCCCTGGATCTCTGGCTGGAGGCCTACGGAAGCTGCGCAGGGGATCTTGCCCTGCAAAGCCTTTGCTATGGCGGGCTTTGGCTGGGAGGTGGCACAGCGGGCAAGCTTCTCGATGAGTTGCGCTCAGAGCGCTTCCTTGGGGCCTTCTTGAACAAAGGACGGCTCAACGCCGTGGTGGAACAAATCCCTGTCCACGCCTTGATCGACGGCGAGACTGGACTCTTCAGTGCCGCTTGCCGGGCTCGGCTGTTGAACGCCTGAGTGGGACACTGACCCCAGCAGAACAGAGCGCATGGCCCGCCCCCGCATTGGACAGGGGGTTGTGGTGGATGTCCCCGCCACAACAGCCAACTTGGGTCCCGGCTTTGATTGCCTCGGAGCGGCCCTGGATCTGAACAACCGCTTCGAGATGCGCTGCATCGAAGGCAGTGGCGAGCGGTTTGAACTGGTGATCGAAGGCAGCGAGGGATCGCACCTGCGGGGCGGCCCGGACAACCTCGTCTACCGCGCAGCCCAGCGGGTCTGGAAAGAAGCAGGGGAAGAGCCGATTGCTGTCGAAGCGCGGGTCCGCCTGGCGGTTCCACCAGCACGGGGACTGGGAAGCAGCGCCACAGCCATCGTGGCCGGCCTGATGGGGGCCAACGCGCTGATCGGCGAGAAGCTCAGTCGCGAGAAGCTGCTGGAGCTGGCGATCGACATTGAGGGGCACCCGGACAACGTGGTTCCTTCACTGCTCGGTGGCCTCTGCCTGACCGCTCGAGCCGCCTCCCATCGCTGGCGCGTGGTGCGTTGCGAATGGGACCCGAAGGTGATGGTGGTGGTGGCCATCCCGGCCATTCGTCTGTCCACCAGCGAAGCCAGACGGGTCATGCCGAAGGCCATCTCCATTCCCGATGCCGTGACCAACCTCGGATGCCTGACCTTGCTGCTGCAGGGACTACGCACCGGGAATGGCGACCTGATCGCCGATGGGATGCACGACCGAATCCACGAGCCCTATCGCTGGGGCTTGATCCAAGGGGGCCAGGAGGTGCGCGAGGCCGCCATGGCCGCGGGGGCCTGGGGCTGCGTCATCAGCGGCGCCGGGCCGAGCATCCTGGCCCTCTGCCCTGAAGACTCGGCGGTGGCCGTCAGCAAAACCATGGTTCGGGCCTGGGAGGGTGCTGGGGTGGCCTCCCGCTCCCAGGTGCTGCAGCTCCACCAGGCCGGAAGCCGCTGGGAGCACCTGCCCTCCTAGGCCACTCAACCTGAGTAGAAATGCCTAGACCAGATCGGTCTCACTGGTAGATTTCTTCCTTGATAGGCACCTCCCGTAGGAGGAGGGTTGAGTCCCTAGAGGGCTGAACCCAGATACGGGACATCGCCCTCGATACCCAAAAGCCGTGCACGCGATGGACGCCAACCTGCCCCTGATGGCCGCGTCCGCTGCGATTCCCGGCTCCGCGTTTGGAGACTCCGCTCTCGCCCAGGGAATGCTGGCGGCGCCAACAACCTTTCCCTGGCTCAGCCTGATCGCTCTGCTTCCGATCGCGATCGCGCCGCTGGTGATGCTCCTGCCCGGTGATGGCACGGACCCCAAGCTCCCGCGAACAGTTGCGCTGACGACCCTGTTGGCTGACCTAGGGCTGATGCTCTACGTCTACAGCCAGCACTACGACGGCTCGATCGCGGGGCTGCAACTGGTTGAGCGTTTCGCCTGGGTTCCCGCCATCGGCCTGGAGTGGTCCCTCGCCACCGATGGACTCTCAGCCCCGCTGGTGGTGCTCTCTGGCTTGGTCACCCTGCTGTCGGTGGCCGCCAGCTGGAACATCAAGACCAAAACCCGGCTCTACTTTGCTTTGCTCCTGGTGCAGGCCTCTGCCCAGGCCTTGGTCTTCCTTTCCCAGGACTTCCTGCTCTTCTTCCTGGCCTGGGAGCTCGAATTGGTTCCCGTCTATCTGCTGATCGCCATCTGGGGCGGCCAGCAGCGTCAATACGCGGCCACCAAGTTCATCCTCTACACGGCGACGGCCTCGCTGTTGATCCTGTTGAGCGGCCTGGCCTTGGCTCTCAACGGTCCCTTCACCCTGAATCTGAGCGAACTGATTGCCCGCTCTCCAGGCGGCCTTTTCGGCCTGCTCTGTTACCTGGGATTCCTGGTGGGATTCGGCGTGAAACTGCCGATGTTCCCGCTCCACACCTGGCTTCCCGATGCCCACGGAGAAGCCAATGCACCGGTCTCGATGCTGCTGGCTGGGGTGCTGCTGAAGATGGGGGGCTACGCCCTGCTGCGCTTCAACGTGCAGATGTTGCCGGAGGCCCACCTACAGCTGGCCCCCGCTCTGATCGTTCTGGGCATCGTCAACATCGTCTACGGCGCCCTCAACGCCCTGGCCCAGGACAACGTCAAACGGCGTATCGCCTGTAGCTCCGTCAGCCACATGGGCTTCGTGCTGCTCGGCATCGGTGCCATCGACAGCCTGGGGATGAGCGGAGCAATGCTGCAGATGATCAGCCACGGACTGATCGCCGCCGCGATGTTCTTCGTGACCGGCGTGTTCTACGAGCGGACCAAAACCCTCTCGATCCCCAACATGGGGGGATTGGCCAAGGTTCTGCCGATCACCTTCGCCTTTTTTGTCGCCAGCTCCCTGGCCTCCCTGGCCCTGCCTGGCATGAGTGGATTCGTCAGTGAAATCACCGTGTTCCTTGGCGTGACGAGCAATGACGGCTTCACCGTGGGCTTCCGGGTGATCGCCGTTGTCCTGGCGGCCATCGGTGTGGTGTTGACCCCGATCTACCTGTTGAGCCTCTGCCGCCGGGTGTTCTTTGGACCCCGGATCCCGGCGCTGGCGGTCCTCGGCGACATGAAGCCAAGGGAACTGGTCATTGGACTCACCCTGCTCGTCCCAACCCTCGTGATTGGCTTCTGGCCTCGAGTGGCGATTGATCTCTATGAGGCGACCACCACGGCCCTTGCCAACGACCTGGCGCAGCACGCCGTCGTGGCCCTTCGGCTACCCGCCCTCGGCTAATTCCCCGCAGCGTCAGTCCCTGAGCTGGAATGGGCCGAACAAGGCCCCTTGCCTCAGCCACGATGACTGTCAGCAGCGCTGCCAACGCTCAAGCGGAGATCCTGCGAGGCGAGGGCCTGCCGAACTTTGAGGCGATCACCCCCGAGGCCGTCAGCGAGCACATCCCGGCGTTGATGCAGGCCCTGGAGAGCGAACTGGGGGACCTCGAGCAGTCCTTGGGCCAGAGACTCGAGCAAAACCAGACGCTGAGCTGGAACGATGTGATGGCACCACTGCAGCGGCTGGGTGAGCGGCTGCGCTGGAGCTGGGGTGTCGTCAGTCACCTCAACGGGGTCTGCAACAGCCCAGAGCTGCGGGATGCCCATGCCAGCCAACAGGCCTCGGTTGTCCAATTCGGCAACCGTGCTGGCCAGAGCCAGGTGATCTATCGCGCCCTGCAGCAACTCGAGGCGGGTCGCTCTGGCCTGGATGGCACCCAACAACGGATTCTCGATGCCGAACTTCGGGACATGAAGCTGCGCGGGGTCGGCCTCAGTGGCGCCAGCAAAGAGGCCTTCAACAGTGCCAGTCAGAGCTTGGCGGAACTCTCGACCCGCTTCGGCAACCATGTGCTCGATGCCACGAACCACTGGACCCTGCGACTGACGCACGCCGCCGAGGTCGAAGGTCTACCGGCAAGCCTGCTGGGGCAGTTGGCCCAAGCGGCACGCCAGGCCGGCGACGAGGACGCCAGTGCTGAGCAAGGGCCGTGGCTGATGGGGCTGGACATGCCCCGCTACGTCCCCTTCATGAAGTACAGCCGCAGGCGTGATCTGCGCGAGAAGGTCTACAAGGCCCACGTCAGCCGTGCCTCAGGTCAAGACGGCAGTGACCTCAACAACTGGCCGCTGATCGAAGAGATCCTGACGCTGCGCAGACAACAGGCGGAGCGGCTGGGGTTTGCCAACTGGGCGGAGTTGAGCATTGCCTCGAAGATGGCCGATTCAGAGCAGGCCGTGGAGTCGCTGCTGGAGGACCTGCGCGGCGCCGCCTACCCGATTGCCCAGCAGGAACTGCAGGCGCTTGCCAGCTGCGCCCAAGCCCACGGCGCCCCAGAAGCGACTGAGTTGCAGCCCTGGGACATCAGCTACTGGGCTGAGATCCTTCGCCAAGAGAGTTTTGAACTCGACAGCGAAGCCCTACGGCCCTGGTTCCCCCTACCGCAGGTGCTCGATGGGCTGTTTGCCCTGAGCGAGCGACTGTTTGGAATCCGGATCGAGGCGGCCGATGGGGAGGCGCCGATCTGGCATCCGGATGTGCGTTTCTTCCGCATCCTCGAGCAAGGCCAACCCGTGGCTGGCTTCTACCTCGATCCCTACAGCCGTCCGGGCAGCAAGCGTGGTGGCGCCTGGATGGATGAATGCCTGGTGCGCTCCAAGGGCACTGACGGCAGCGTGGTCCTGCCGGTGGCCTACTTGATCTGCAACCAGAGTGCGCCGGTCGGAGAGACGCCGAGCCTGATGACCTTTGACGAGGTCGAGACCCTCTTCCATGAGTTCGGCCATGGTCTGCAGCACATGCTCACGAGCGTGGAGCACCCCCAGGCGGCCGGCATCAATGGCGTCGAGTGGGATGCCGTTGAACTACCCAGCCAGTTCATGGAGAACTGGTGCTATGACCGCGCCACCCTGATGGGAATGGCTCGTCACTGGCAAACGGGTGAGGCCCTACCCGAGAGCGAATTCTCCAAACTGCTGGCCGCACGAACCTTCATGGGCGGTTCAGCGACCCTGCGTCAGGTGCACTTCGCCCTGGTGGACCTGCGTCTGCACAGCCAGTGGACGCCGGAGTCCGGTGTGACACCGGAGGCCCTCCGAAGGGAGATCGCTACCACCACCTCAGTGCTGGCCCCCATCGACGAGGACGCCTTCCTCTGCTCCTTCGGACACATCTTCGCCGGCGGCTATGCGGCGGGGTACTACTCCTACAAGTGGGCCGAGGTGCTGAGTGCCGATGCCTTCGCAGCCTTTGAGGACGTCGGCCTGGAGAACGAAGACCAAATTCGCGAGACCGGTCGCCGCTTCCGCAACACGGTCCTGAGCCTTGGCGGCAGCCTGGACCCCAAGCAGGTGTTTGAGGCCTTCCGGGGGCGTCAACCCAGTAGCGATGCTCTGATTCGCCACTCCGGCCTGGTAGCCGTCTAAGTCCAGGGCCTACAGGATGGGGGGAGATGGGCCGCCCCATGGCTTCAGGCTCCCCCCTCGCCTCTATTGCCGATCCCCTGCAGCTGGATCCGGACTGGTCCTGCGGCGTTCCGCTGCTCGCCTTTGAAGACGCCCTGGATCAGAGCGTCTTTCGCTCAGGCTTAACCCGATCGGATTGGCTCAAACGCCTCGCCCACCAGCTCCACAAGCCACAGTTGCTGCCGCTGCTCTGGCTGTTGCCCAAGGGCTGGAAATTGGCTCCGGCGGATTTGCCCCAGCGCTTGCAGACCCTGGGCGGACTCGTGGAGCGCGAACTGCTCACTCCGGCCCTGCTTGGGGCGGTGGCCGATGCGCTGCCCCACTTCCTCAATGGGGAACACGCCGCTGCCATGGGCCGTTGGCGCGGGCAACAGGACGCCGACCTGCCCAGCAGCTTGGAGCAGCTCCTTCGGCTCAATCCATCAAGCACTGATCCAACAGACCCTCAAGTAGGCAGCACAGAGGCCGAGCGCCTCAGCGGCGGGCTCATCTGGCATAACGCCGGACTGCACCATGAACAGTCCGCCAGCGAGCGAGAGCGCAACGCACTGGCCGCCCGCGTGCTCAATCGCCTCGCAGCCAACGCGCTGGAGCAGGATCAGTGGCAAATCGATGGAGCCAGCAGCTGCAGGGCCTGGTTCAGCCGGTTGCAGCAGGAGGGCTGGAGCCTTCAGGCCCAGCTGCGCGCCAGTGTGGCCAGCTTTGGACTTGGGGCAAGCCTGCCCAATCCAGAGGGGTGCAGCCAGGTGCCCTTGGCCCTCCCCATCCGCACTGGACTGCTTGGGGAGGGGGAGCAGGACATCCAGAGCTTGCTTCCCCACAGCTGTCTGGAGCTGGAATGGCGACGGGGCAACGATCTCATCCGCCTGCAGTACTACCAGGGCACCGAGGGGCTCTGCGGTTGGGAAGCCCTCAACGATCTCCATCGTCCCTGGCAGAACGACCGAGAGAATGGAACGATCCGCTACTTGGGGGAGCCGTTCTGCGCTGAACGTCTCCTCGAGGTGATGGATCTCTGCGACCTCATGGCCTTGATACACAACCAGCAGAGCGATGCCGATGCGCTCTGGCTTGGGGGATATGGGGCCTTGGGATTTTGCATCGATAGCTCTGCGGTGTTGCAACAGGCCATGGACGGACGCTGCGACCTCTTCCCCTGCCTGCTCGGGGCCATCTGGCGAGAACGACTCCTGCAGCGAGCCCGTGGACTGCAGCTACAGCAGGAGTCACAGCACAGGGCCCGTGAGCGCTATTGCCGCGCCCTCACAGAGCTGCCCCACGATGGCTTTTGCTTTGCGGAGGGCAGCCGCGATGCCAAACGGCGCCTCAAAGCCTCACAACCCCAAAGCAGCCCATTCCGGTTGACCCAGCAGGCCCTAGTCCTCTGACTCAATCGCCTGGACGATCTGCTCAACGACGGCCTCGCGGTGCAATTCAGCAAACGGGCCACTCAAACCGTTGTGGTTCATGCCCTCAATCTCCCGCCGTTCAATGCGGGAGTGCTTCAGGGCTCGATTCCAATTCGACAGGGGGAGCAACGGTGATCGCCCCGGATAGGCAATGCGGCCAAAGGCCGCCACCGGGTCACGGCTCCCAATGATCATCGTGATTTTGGAGAGCTGGCTCAGCAGTTGATTGCCGCTAAACACGCCGCAGAAGCTGACGATGCTCACTGGCGCACGGCAAATGCGGCGGAGATATTCCGCGACGCCCATCGCCATCTCAGCACCACCGCTGTAGCCCACCAAAACGATGCGCTGGCCCTGATCAGGCCGAAACCCGACCTCCCCCAACCGCAACGCGATCTTGAGGGACAGCTCGTAATTCATGATCGGGCCGTAGCGGTGGTCCGAGGAAATCCCCACCTTGATCACGTTGTTGGCTTGAACCAAAACGGCAGCCAACAGCTGGATCCAGCCGTTGGGATGCTCCTCTTGCAGGGCAAACAAGCGACGCCAAAACCAGGCACTACCCAGGTCTTGAGCCAGGGCCACGGGCAGAACGGTGTAGGCCTCCAAGCCCTTCACCAACCGGGTGGAGTGGTTGAGCTGCTGATCCAGCAACTGCAGAAAGGCCGAGACCCGCGGCGGATGATCGCGCTCCAGTTGGTGAATCCCATCGAGATACACCACAAAACAGCGATGCTCAGCCGCCGCAGGGGACGTGGGGAACAGGGCGGTGGGATCCGGGAGCCCCTCCAACCAGCCCTCCCAAAAGGCAAATTGCGTGACCAGGGAATAGATGCCAGCCGTCGGAATCAAGACCAACAGCAGCAAGCCAGACCAACGCAAGAGCAGGTTGATGTCGGCCCAATCCAAGACCGAGCGCAGGGCCAAAAGCACATGGCCCACACCAAACCAACTCACCCCCAGCCCCAAGGCGAGCACCAGCACAATGAAAGCGAGCCTCGAGCGAGTGCTGTGTTGCTGGGCTTGGATCGCCGCCTGCTGAGCGGGGGATGACCGGTTCATCACTCAAGCCCCATGGGCATCGGACAGTTGGGAGGCCAGGGTGCTGTATCCCGCCTGCCAGCTCTGGCGGAACAACAACCAGACAAGCAACACGGCAACGGCATAGCCAGGAGTCGCCAGCAGCAAGGCCTCGCCGTAGGGCAGAGCGAAGCGCACATGCAACAACGACACCACGTTGAGGTGCATCAGCACCCAAATCGCAAAGCCGATGGTTTCACCGACATAGGGCGCAGCAACCAGCAAATAAAAGACCGCCGGCAGCAAACACACAGCCACCCCATCAATAAAGGCACTGGGGTGGACTGGAACACTGGCTCTTGTGGCCAGCAGAACCATGTCAATGGTGCTGCTTAAGAGGAAAGCCACCGAAAGCATCAGGCCATCGAGAATCAGATGGATGATGATTTGGCGGCGATTGAGGCGATTGGCCAGGAGAGAAAAGACATGGGAGAGGGACATCGACAGTCCCACCACGAGCAACAAACCAAGGCCCACATCGGTTTGAACGAGCCAAGTACCGAGAGCGTCGAGTACTGCTTGGACTCCCATGCTTCAACTCCCCCGTCAACTAGCGGCCGGATGCAGCACGCAAGGCCGGCCGGTTCACAATCCAGATGACGTAGATGGAAAGAACAGCGCAATAGAAGCACCAGACCGAATTAAACGTGGCGCTATAGGTCAACCAGGTCAGGAAGATCGAGACAAAGATCAGGACCCCAAACAATTTGACGGCCTTATCAGAGAGGGCAATCAAGGGGAGAACAATGAAGCCCCAATACGCCAGCTCACCCACGGGCTCCGTGTTGACGAAGTTATGGATAATGCTGTGCAGATTGGAGACGTCATAGAGCAGACGACCGTTGCTGTGGACCGCAGGCTGCAGAGCGGGAGGGTTAAACAAAACGGGCAAGTAGAAGGCAATGCCCAAGACCGTTGCCACAATCGCGACCCAGCGCAGCCGTTGTTGCAGCCCCTTGGAATCCGTCGATCGACTGATGGACCAGGCGCTCCAGGGAATCCAGATCATCCAGAAGCAGTAGGCGAAAAAGAGGAAGCCCAGCCCCGCCAGGGTGCTCAGCGGCTCCACTCCGCCTTGGTCAATCGCGGTCCACTCCAGACCCTCAACAAACTGTTGGACCCCAAAGAAAAAGGGCACCAGCGCCAGTGGGATGTAATCCCGTTTTCCTGTCTTTTGTGCAACGTGGGTGCTGTAGAGCCCCAACGGCATCAAAACCGCCGATGCCGTGAAACTGGCGGAGGCTGAAAAGCACATAGGGGGCCTTCAAACTTTGCCTACCCATAGACACGCTTCCCTCGAGCGACAACGGCCGTGATGGGAAATGTTGTGGCTAAGGCGCCAGCAATTCCTCAGCCAATGTTGCGATCGCCCGTGGATTCACGATGAGTTGCCGGTGGGTCCAAACGGGCAGGGCCTGCCGCGGCCCCTGGGGCAGAACCGCCCGCCAACCAGGAAACACCGTGATGTCCGTGCGGCTGTACAAACTGACGCACTGCAAGCCATCCAAGTGATGCTTCCCCGCATCGAGATCCCGCAGGAGTGCGCTGCCGATCTTCATGTCAGCAATGCCTGCCAAGGGCCAGCGAGGAACCAACTGCGCCGTCAATGTTCCCTGCTGTGGACTGCCTAAACAGACCAGACGGCGCGTTCGCCGAACCCCGTCCCACTCCTGCAGCCAGGTGCGCGCAATCACACCACCCATGGAGAACCCGAAGAGATCGAGCTCTCTCTCAGCGCCAAAGCGCCCTTGAATCAAGCGATCCAATTGCGCGGCGAGCTGACGAATGGGCGTGGCGCCCAGGCGATGGGGCAAGTGGGGTGCAAAGAGCTCCAGGTCTGGCTGACGCTCCAGCAGCGCCTGCTCGAGCCGGCGAAACAAACGGGGGGTGTCCCACAACCCATGCAGCAGCACCAGAGGACGCTTGGTCATCGGTCAGGCGGACTGGTGCCGGCTGCGCTGCACGCCAACCGTGCCACCAAATCCAGGGACAGGTGCCTGGCATTTGCGCAGTTCGATCGCCATCGGCACCGGGCCGTAGAGGTCCTCGAGCAGATCCAGGATCAGGCCGCTCCAATGCTCCAAGGTCTGACAACGCAGCTGCCTGGCCTGGCGCTGCAGGGCCTGAATGGCACGGCTGTAATCCAGGGTCGCGGTCACATCGTCACGGGCGGCGGCGTCACTGAGATCCCAACGGAGCTCGATGTCGAGTTCAAACCACTGACCGAATTCCCGCTCATGGGGCAGCACGCCCACGTGGGCCCAAAGGCGCAGGTCCCGCACCACGATCCGATCGCTACCGCTCACAGGGGGCAATCGCGATGGCTGAAACTGCGGGCGCCGGAGGCGTAGTCAGCGGCGATGTGCCCGTCACCACGCAACAGGTAGCGATAGGTCACCAGCCCCTCCAAGCCAACGGGGCCACGGGGCGGCAGGGTTTGGGTACTGATGCCGACCTCGGCGCCAAAGCCGTAGCGGAAGCCATCGGCAAAGCGCGTGGAGCAGTTGTGATAGACCCCAGCGCTATCCACACTGCGCAGGAACGTCTCCGCCGTTGCGCCATTGGTGGTGCAAATGCACTCGGTGTGCCGTGAGCCGTGGCGGGCGATGTGATCCAGGGCCTGCTGCAGGTCATCCACGACGCGGACCGAGAGGATCAAATCGGAGTACTCCGTCCGCCAGTCCGACTCCTCGGCTGCTGTTGAAACCCCCAAAGCCTGGCTGGCGGCATCTCCGCGCAACTCCACACCAGCCTCGGCAAAGGCCGGCAGGGCCTGCTCGAGGAACGCCGCGGCGCTGCTGCGGTGAATCAGCAGGGTCTCGATCGCATTGCAGGCGGCCGGGTACTGGGTTTTGGCGTCCAGGGCAATACGAATCGCCTGGGGAACATCAACCTCCTGGTCGACATACAAGTGACAGACCCCATCGGCATGGCCCAGGACAGGAATGCGGGTGTTGTCCTGAATGAAGCGCACCAGTTCGTTGGACCCCCGGGGAATGATCAGATCCACCAGGCCATCGAGCTTGAGCAAGGCCAAGCTTTCCTCACGGGACGTCAGCAGCTCCAGGGCCTGAGGGGCGACCGCCGAGGCCGCCAATCCGCTGCGAAGGGCGGAGAGGATCGCCGTGCAACTGCGGTTGGCTTCCCTGCCGCCCTTGAGGATGGCGCCATTGCCGGAGCGAATGGCCAACGAGGCGATCTGCATCACCGCATCGGGGCGGGCTTCAAAGATCACCCCCAGGACCCCCAAGGGAACACTGAGGCGCTCGAGCACCAAGCCGGAATCGAGCTCCCGGTGCATCTGGCGCACGCCGACGGGATCCGGCAGCTGGGCCACCTGACGCACCCCTTCGATCGCGCCGGCCAGCTTGTTCGCATCCAGCTTCAGCCTGGCCACCAGGGAGGGCGCCAGGTCAGCGGCTGCCGCGGCCTCGAGATCAGCGGCATTGGCCGCGACGATCGCGCTGGCCTCAGCCTCGAGGGCATCGGCCATCGCCAGGACGGCCTGCCGTCGCTCTTGATCACTGCAACGCCCCAGGGCCATCGCAGCGGTTCGAACGCCACCAGCGCGCTGCAGTAGTTCAGGCGATGGATCGGGAACGTTCACACACTTCTGGGGCTCGAGTGAGCATCATCCCAGCCGGGCTCAATCATTCAGCCGTTCCAGAGCCAAGCGCGCGGCCCCCAGTCGACCGGCCCCATTGCCAAGGGCAGCACAGCGGATCTCCAGGCCCAGGCGGCTTTCGGCCTGGACCCGCTGCTCCACCTCCGCCAGGGCATGGGGCAAAAAATGGGCGCTGGCGGCACTCAAACCACCTCCGATCAGCACCAACTGGGGCGTGAGGACATAGATCAAGGAACTCAAGCCGACCCCAAGCCAACGGCCGTACTCCCGCCAGGCCTCCAAGGCCTGCAGGTCGCCCGCGCGGGCCAGCCGATCCAGGGTTTGGGGGTCCTGATCCAACAGCCGGCGCAGGCCAGCAATGCTGCAGTACTGCTCCAGGGAGCCACGGTTGCCGCTGTTGCAGGCGGGGCCATCGGGGTTGACGCTGATCAGTCCCGGTTCAGCGGCGGCTCCGCCTTGACCCGTGAAGAGCTGACCATTGAGCAGCACTCCTCCACCCACGCCGGTCCCCAAGGTGAGCAGCAAGACATCGCGGTAGCCGACCGCAGCACCCCGCCAGGCCTCACCCATCAGGGCGCAGTTCCCATCGTTGGCGAGGGTCACCCGCCGGCCGAGTTGCGGCTCAAGCCATTCCGCCAAGGGCACCTGCTGCCAACCCGGCAGGTTGATGCAGACCCGAGCCACCCGGGCCGCCGCATCCATCGGTCCAGGCAAACCAATGCCCACCCTCGAGGCCCGTCGATCGGGATCGAGGGCAGCGACCGCATCGACGATTGCCGTCACCACTCCGCCGGGCATGGCCGGCTGCGGCGTGGGGCATTCCAACTCCGCCAGGAGCTCACCGCCGGTGGAGAAGCGGCCCAGCTTGATGGCCGTCCCTCCCACATCCACTCCGATCAGTTCGCTCATTGGGATGGCCGCTAGAAACGGAAGAAGACCTGCATCTGGGTCTGCCAACGGGCCTCCGCATCGATGGAGGTCTGCAGTCCCAACCAGGGCTTGGCCTGGTAGCCGAGGGTGACCTGGGGCGGGATGTCGCTGCGGTTGGGAGCAGCCAGCACAGAGGCGTTGAAACGCTCACTCACATCCAAGCCGATGTCGGTGACGGGAACCAGCTGCGATGGCACCTGACCGGAGCGGTTGGATTCGGCGTCGTAGTTCGTCGGTAAGACGTAGGCCGGATAGATCGCGAAGGTGAGCCGCTGGCCCAGCAATTCCGTCAGGCTGCCCACCAAAGGGGAGAGCAAGGACTGTCCAACCACGGTGGCGACGGCTGCTCCAGCGTTGCCACCGACCAGACCCACCAGGGAATTGCCGCCAATCAAGGCCAGCAACCGATCCTCAGGCAACGGCGGGGTACTGGAGAGGCGAATGTTGTCGACCAACTGGTCCGCAGGCCCCGTGACTTCGAGCCGCACCCGCACCAGTTGCAGCTGATCAAAGCTGTTGGGGGTCAAGGAGGCGTTGTTGAAGGAGCCATTGGTGCTCCAGTCGTAGATGGTGGAGCGATTGCTGCCATCGCCGAAGGCCGAGAGGGTGTCGGACACCCGCGTGCGCAAGACGATGTCCACGTAGGGAATCAGGCCCAGGCTGGGGGTGAAGACCGCCACGTTGGGGGCGTCGGGATCGAGGCTGAAGGTGGTGGTGAACAGCCCCAGGCGACCCCGCAGCAGCCGTACGACGCCACTGATCTGAATCTTGGGGTCGAGGGGGCCATTGAGGGTCAACAAACCACCCACACCGAAGTTCAGGACGTTGGGGACTTCCACCCGCAGATCGCGGCCAAAGCGCAAGCGGAAGCGCTCAAAGCTGACGGAGCCCAAGTTGGGCAGGGCGGCCCGCAGGTCTTGGCTGCTGGAGCTCTCCAACTGACGCCCCATGACGAGCAGGGGTTTGTTGAAGTCCCACTTGGACTCCAGCAGGGCAGGAACGGTGGTGGGCTTACTGGGGGCGTCTTCCGTGGCGAGCTCACCGGGCTGAACGTTGATCGCCCCGCGGCTCAGGGCGAGCTCACCGCCCAGAACGGGGCGCAGCAGGCTGCCGCCGATCTCGACGGTTCCGTCGGCGACGGCGGCCATCCGCGCCAGCTTGAACGGGGCTTGCTTAACAGTGAGATTCAGACGGCGTGCTGGCGCACCCTCACCCGAGGCAAAGAGGTTGAGATCTCCGCTGCCACTGAGCTGCCCCTTGTCGCCGACGCGAGCGCTCAGGCTTTGCATCTCCAGGGAACTGAAGTCGAACAGCAGGACCGCATCGAGATCGCGGACCGTCTGATCGGCCAGCTGCATCACCCCATTGCTGAAGCGCAAAAAGCCGTTCGCCACAGGCTGGAGCAAGGAGCCACGCACCAGGAGTTCCAGGTCGGCGCTGCCCTGCTTCCACTGCACCGCCGAACCCGAGAGGGCCGTGAGAAAGCGCAGACCATCACCGCGGCTACCAATCCGCAATTCGAGGGCATCCGATGACGCCGAGAGTGGAACCGTGCCACGCACATCCACGACCTCAGAGGAACCACCACCGCGCAAGACCCAATCGAGGGCGAGTTGGTTGTTCTGCAACGTCACCTCGCCGCGCTCGAGGGCCAAGCGCTCTCCATTGAGGGAGGCGTTCTGCAGGGCCAAATTCAGTTCAAAAGCTGGACGCTGCTTGGGGCCTCCGAGGCGATAGGAACCGCGACTGGAAAGCGATCCCCGGAGACCCTCTGGAACCGGCGCGACCAATGCCAGCAGTGCCAGTGGCAGATGGGCCAGCTCAAACTCCCCCCCTTGGTTGAGGGGCCCATGGAGACGCACAACCGTCGGCTGATCCGTAAGCGCTAGATCGCGATCCGTCCCCTGAAGCCACAGGTGTCCTTGGGCCGCGAGGTCGACAAACAAACGGTCAGCGGATGGCCCCCTCAAGGTGAAGTCGGCATCCAACACCCCCCGCAGGTCCTGCAGTGCGGCTTTGGTTTGCGCCGATTGGGCCCGCTGGCGCTGACGCTGGGCTTGGGCCAGGGCCGTGAGCTGATCCGCCAGGGACAGGCCCTGGGTGTTGAACACCAGCGTGCCCAAATCAAAGGCACGACCACTTGGCGTCGGAGGGAGTCCCCCCCAATGGGGGACAGCGGCCAGCAGCTCCTGCAGGGTTTGCGATTGGAGTTGGCGAGCCTCCAACCGCAGCCAGAGGGGGCCGGCCTGTTGGCCTTTGAGCTGAATGCCAACCGTTCCGTAGCCAAGGGCCGTCCATTGGCCATCCAGGCTGAAGCGACCCTGGCGAAGCGCAGCCTTGGCTTGCAGGGAGCGACCGAACAGTCCAAGCAGCTGCGGTTGATCAACCCGGAGCTGACCATCGAGGGAGAGGGGCTTCATGGCGAGGGCCCCTTGCCCGCTCAAATAACCGGACAACGGTTGGGGGGCGGCCGCTGGCCAAAGGGCCAGGTCAAAGCCAGAGAGGGGGAAACGCTCGGCACTCCAGCGGTAGCGCTGGTTGCCCGCCGTCAGGGCGAACGCCCCGCCCGCCCTCTTGAGGCTGAGGGAGCTGAGCTGCCAGCCGGGGGTCAGCCGTGCCTGCAACACTCCAGGAACGGCGCTGTTTTCGACTTGCAGCCGCAGGGACAAGCCCTGGAAGGTCCCAACCCAGTTCTCATCAAGACCAAGCGGACCGAGCCCAGGCGCCTCCGCCTGAAGAGTGAGGTCGGGTCTAAGGCGTTGCAGGGAACCGCGGAGTGCCCCTGAGGCACTGAGTTGTCCCCGCAGCTCTGTCCCCAGCAACGCAGAGAGGCGCTCCAGGGGAAAGCGCCGAAGGTCAATCTCCAGGCCCATCGGCGTGCGCCCAAGCGGCAGCGGCCCCTGGGCCGTCAGATAGGGCGACTCGAAGCGCTCCAACCGCAGGGCCGAGGGGCGCCAGATCAGCTGGGAGCGAACCGAACCCAGCAGCGGGTTGCGCTGTTGCTCGAGCTCAAGGCTCAGTTGGGGCTTGCTCCAGGGGCCCAGTTGCTTGAGCACAAGCTGCAGGTCCGGACGCGAGCCAAGGACAGGGCCCCAGGCCTTCTGCTGACGCGGTCCCAGGCTGAGTGTCTGACTGCGGAGCTGGAGGTTGGGCCAAAGCTGACCGCTCGCCACCAGCTCACCGCCACCCTGGCGAAGCAGCAACCGCTTCAGCTCAGCGCTTAGGCCTGCTTGGTTGCGCAGGAGGGCCTGGGCCTTCAACACCAAGGGCTGAGGGGGTTGCTTGGCTAGGGCCACACCGGCCAGCTGACCATCGAGTTGGAGCTGGAGCTCAGCCAGCGGCCCAGCGAGCGCGGCGCTGAAGCGGTGGCCCGCCTTGGGCTCACGGGCCTGGAGTTGAAGCTGAAGCTGGTTGGACCGTGCCCCCACCAGGGGAAACTCACCCTGCAGCTGGCCGCGCCAACCACTCCAGCGCAGGGGGGAAGAGGCCAGGCGCAGTCCTTGAGGACTGCAGCGCAGGTCCAAGCGAGCGGAGGTCAAGGGCTCCATTGCCCCCCCTGGCGCCCAGCGCAGATCGGTCAGATCCAGCTGTCCCTGACAGCGATTCTTTGAGGCGGTGCGCTCCAGGCGCAGCCGGCCATTGAGCGCGCCCCTGACATCGGCTTTGACCTCACCCGGAAGGAACGGCAAGAGGGAGGCGAGCTTCAGCGCCTGGGGCTGGAGCTGCAACTGCAGCCGTTGGCGTTGCCAGTCATTGCGGACCTCAACACTCAGCTGCCCCGCCTCACGGCTGCGCAGCTGAGTGTTGGTATCCAGACGCCGCCGGCGCAAATCAACCGACAGGGATCCCTCCAGCGCCAGGGACGTCGGCTCACCCTTCGCCCCGTGAATGCGCACCTGGGCGGGGCCGCCGCTCAAGCCATAACGGAGTGTCAATGGGGGCGGTTGTCCCCCCGCAGGCACACGCCCCAGTTGCCAGAAGGAGCCTTGGCTGTTGCGCCGCAGGTCAACGCGGGCACGATCAATTTGAAACTGCAACACCCAGCTGCGGGTCAGCAGGCTGCGCAGGGGGTCCAGGGAGACCGAAACCGCCTGGGCCTCGATCGTGGATGGGTTGTCGAGCCCCGGCTTGAAGCGACTGGCGCCGGCCGCCAGACCGAGGGGCCGCAATCCGCGATAGGGACCGAGCTCCAGGGGATGACCCATGGAGCGACTGGCGAGGAACTCGAGCCAGGGCTTTCGCAGGCCGTACTGCCAGGCCGCGACACGATCGAGGCCAAACCAAGTCAGCGCGATCCCCGCGGCCGCCAGCAGGGCAGGCAGGGAAGAGGCCGCGGGGCCGCGCGTTCTGGGATTCCTTCGGCGGCGCGCTGGGCCCGTGGGTCTCGGGGGCTGAGAAGGCCGCAATATAAGAGTGTTTCTTGATCCAGAACATTCCCCATGCGCGCCGATCCCCTCTTGCTCACGGCTGGCGAATGGCTGGGGATTGCCGCTGGTGGACTGCTGCTGATCACCGTGGTGGCCTTTCTGGCGCGCTGGGGCTTCCGCTTCCGCTTGGTGGGCGTCACGAGCTTCACCGTCCTCCTCTCGCTGTCCTGCCTGGCCTTTGCCGTGAGCTACGCC
This sequence comes from Vulcanococcus sp. CPBay_Sum15L08_68, assembly GCF_017855895.1. Taxonomy (NCBI): domain Bacteria; kingdom Bacillati; phylum Cyanobacteriota; class Cyanophyceae; order Synechococcales; family Synechococcaceae; genus Vulcanococcus; species Vulcanococcus sp. CPBay_Sum15L08_68. Next base: position 26,349 of record NZ_JAFMFX010000008.1, read on the forward strand.
CCAAGGCTGGTGGTGGAGGGTGCCGTCAGTGTCCCGGTGGTCTTCGACAACGGCTCTGATCTCGTCGTGGCGGCCGCACCAGCGGACCTCGCTGCCGAGACCTTTGGACCCAGCGTGGAACAGGTCGCCCGCAACCTGCGCGGCAGCGGCCGCAAGGACCCCACCGTTGAAGTCCGCCTCCGCCGGGTCGAACCCCAAGGCGATGGCGTTGATCGCCCCGTGGTGCTGGCCACCGCCGTTCGCGATTGGGCCACGGGCGACGTGACAGTGAGCGTCAACGCCAAGCGGTGAGCGAAGGCAGCCCCTATCCGCTTCCCTCCCATTTCGCCAGGGAGCAGGCTGTCCTGATCGAAGCCGGCATCCAAAGCTGGCCAGCGATTGCAGCCCTCTCCGATCGGGAGCTCGATCAGCTCTCCAGACGGGGTGGGGCGCTGGAACGTCAGCTGCGCAAACTGCGCGGTCAGGCCCAGCTGGTGGTGGAGCTCGATCTTGAGCCCTACCAAGCGGCCCTCCTGCTCTACGCGGGGATCGCCAGTCGTCAGGGCCTAGCGGCGGCATCGCCCCAGCAGCTCTTGACCCAGCTGGGCCGCCTCGAGCGCTCGCTGACCGGGATGGCCCCGGCACGCATCACACCCGCCCTGATTCGAACTTGGATCAAACGGGCGCAGGAGGCCAGTCGCTCGACGAAGTGACCCCTAGCGCGCAGCGCTGTAGCACAGGCGACCTCAAATAGATCCATCGGGAGTTCTTTCAGTGACACGCCTCCGCCTTTGCGGCCTGTCCCTGGCCGCTGCAACCCTCTGTTTCATCCAGGCCGCTCCGGCGCTGGCGGACTCTGCGCTGCTGGAGTCGGTCAAGCAGAACCCCCAGAAAGCCAAGGCCCTCTGCGCAGAACTGCAGGGTCTCAACGCCAAGGGCATCTCCTACAACTCCCCTGAAGCGACAGCCCTGGTCGCGAAGCAGCAGGGTCTGAACACCACCGACGCCGAAATCCTCTCCACCTACGTGGTGGGCCTGTATTGCCCGAAAGTCCGGTGATCCAAGAGCAGCTGCGCTGCTCTGACGGCACTGCCCTGAAGTCGACCCTATGGAAGCCAGAGGGCCAAGGTCCCTGGCCCTGCCTGTTGATGCGTCAGCCCTATGGGCGGGCGATCGCGTCAACCGTCACCTACGCCCACCCCAGTTGGTACGCCAAGGGGGGCTTCGCCGTTCTCGTCCAAGACGTCCGCGGCCGCGGCGATTCGGAGGGGGAGTTCCTCGGCTTCCAGCAGGAGGCCAGTGACAGCACCGCAACCCTGCGCTGGATCCGCCAACAGCCCTGGTGCAACGGAAAGGTAGGGACCTACGGCTTCTCCTACCAAGGACTCAGCCAGCTGCTGGTCTCGGGTTCGGAGCATCTGCCGGATGCCCTGGCACCGGCCATGTGCGGCCTGGATGAACGGCTGCATTGGGCCAGCGAGGGGGGCTGTCATTGGTGGGCCCTGGGTTTGGGCTGGGCGCTGCAGCTCGCCGCCCAACGCTGCCAGCGTCAGGGGGATGGGCAAGGGTGGATCGAGATCCGCCGCAGCCTCGAGAACGGCTCCTTTCTGCATGACGGCCTGGCCTTGCTGGAGCGCTTCGACCCGATGGGCATGGGGCTGCGCTGGCTGAACAGCGACCCAGAGCGGCCAGAAGGATGGATTCGATACGAGCCGCCCGAGGAGCTCTGGCAGCGGCCGATGCTCTTGATTGGCGGGTGGCATGACCCCCACCTGAGGGGTGTGCTGGATCTTTGGAGACGTTCCACGGCTGCCGGCGGATCCAGCCTGCTGCGCATTGGCGCCTGGAGTCACCTCAACTGGCAGGGGGGACTGGATCAGCTGCAGCTGGAGTTTTTCCAGGAGCATCTCTGTGGACGTGGCCCAGCCGAGCCGTTGCCTGCCACCCAGCTGATGGAGATGGGCTCCGGTGCATGGCAGCAGCGCTCACCACGGGAGTGCAGCGGCCAACGCTGGTCCCTCGCCAGCAACGGCCTCGCAGCTGAAGGGCGACTCTGCCTTGGAGCCAGCTCCACTTCAGAGGTGGTGATCGTGCATGACCCATGGCGCGCCATGGGCGGCCGCGGAGGGCACCTCGGACTGGATGCGGGCCCGGTCGATCGACGCGATCTGGATGGACGCACCGACGTGGCCTGTTTCACCACCGCCCGCTTTGATCGCCCGACCGAACTCTTCGGACAACCCCAATTGGAGCTCGAGGCAGCCTCCGATCAACCGGGTTTTGATCTGTGTGTCGCCCTCTCGCTGTGCCACGGCGATGGCCGAATTGAGCAGCTCTCAACGGGGTTCTCCCGCATCCTTGGGGCATCAGCCCAGGTGTCTCAGCGGCGCACCGTCTCACTGCAACCGCTGCTGGTGAACGTCGAAGCAGGCTGTGCCCTCAGACTCTCGATCGCCCTGGCGGCTTGGCCTCAGATCGCCGTGAATCCGGGCGATGGCTCGCAGCCCCGCTCCGGCGTAGGACCCAACCATCGCGTGATCACGGTGTCCCTCCAGCTGAGCAGCGCAGCCCTCAGCATTCTTCCGATGGTTGGGGCAAACTGAGGCCCACTTTGAGCCTCTGCAATGCCGCGCCACCTGCGCCTGCTCTCCGCCGGTCTCCTGGCCATGGCGACGTCTGGCCTGATGGCAACCCCCGCGTCTGGGGAGGCGTTGTCCAATCCACAGCCCAAGGCCATTGCCCAAGGCACTGCATTGAGCGTGGACCAGGCCCGGGCTGCTGCACTCCGCATCTTGAAGGCCGTCAAAGACGGAGATGCCAACGCCCGTTACGCCCAGTTTTCGGCTGAGCGGCAAGCGATCACCAGCCCCTCGATGATCGCGGCCACCATGCGCACCCAGCCCAAGGTGCTGGGCTACACCCTGCTGAGTGTTCGCAGCGGCATGGGCAAGAGCACCGTGGAGGCGGAACTGAACACCAGCGCCGGCAAGCGTGTGGTCTTCATGGTCCTCAATGGCGACGGCAAGCTCTCGCGCTACTACGTCGACCGGGCCGACGATGCCACCAGCCTGGTGGCCAAGAGCTTCATCGAAGCCGTGAGCACGGGGAACTTCATCACGGCCCAGAGCTTCCTCAGCCCCTCCTTCCAGGAAGAAATCACCCCTGATGCCCTTCAGCGCAAGTGGCTCGGGCTGCAGCGGATCACTGGCAACTTCGTCAACATCAACCGCGTCGTTGAGGCGGAATCGACCCCGGAGATGCGCCTGGTTTTAGTGAATGTGCACTTCAACCGACTCAGCGACAACCTCTACGTGATCCTCAACAACGAGAACCAAATCACGGGCGTCGACTTCCCCGAGCAACCTGCTGCACCCGCTGCAGCTTCTTAGGCAAAAACCCGCTTAAGCTCCCAGCCACGCTTTGCCTTGAGGTTCTGTGCTGGCTCAGCTCGAGTGGATGGTTGAAGACGGTCAGCGCCTTGCGGAATGCCGCCATGACCATCCCCATGCTGTCCTGGGTCCACAGCCCCTCGACAACGGCCAATGGGTTGTCCGGGTCTGGATGCCTGAGGCCGATCGGGTTGAACTGATTGGCGCAGGCGCCCCCCAGGTGATGGGAACACCCCACCACCCCTGGGTGTTTGAAGCGGAGCTGCCCAGCAACCCCGGCAGCGGCTACCAAGTCCGGGTTCAGCGCGGCGGCATCGAACACGTCGCCCATGACCCCTGGGCCTTCCGCGACGAGTGGATGGGCGATCTCGATCGCCATCTCTTTGCCGAAGGCAACCATCACCACATCTGGCAGCGGATGGGCGCCCATGTGGTGAGCCGTGACGGGGTCGCCGGGGTGATGTTCTGCCTCTGGGCTCCGAACGCCCGCAGCGTCTCCGTGCTGGGCAACTTCAATGGCTGGGATGGTCGCCATCACCCCATGCAGTCGCGCCTGGGCGGCTGCTGGGAACTGTTCATCCCGGGGCTCAAGCCCGGCGAGATCTACAAGTACGAAATCCGCAGTCAGCAGGGGCACTGCTACCAAAAAGCTGATCCCTACGGCTTCCGCCACGAGGTCAGGCCCGATAACGGCTCCGTGGTCGAAGCCCTGGAGGGTTACAACTGGGCGGACAGCACCTGGATGCAGGAGCGGGATAGCCGCAATCCCCTCGACCAGCCGATCTCTGTCTATGAGATGCACCTGGGCAGCTGGATGCATGCCAGCGCCGATCAGCCCTACATCGAGGCCGATGGCACAGCACGCCTGCCCGTGCCCGCCGCCGACCTCAAGCCCGGCGCGCGCCTCCTGACCTACCCCGAGCTAGCCGATCGGGTGATCCCCTATGTGAAGGAACGGGGCTTCACCCACATCGAATTGATGCCGATCTCGGAGCATCCCTTCGATGGATCCTGGGGCTACCAGGTCACGGGTTGGTATGCGCCCACCAGCCGCTTTGGCCGGCCCGATGAATTCCGGGCCTTTGTGGATCGCTGCCACGCCGAAGGCATTGGCGTGATTCTCGATTGGGTTCCTGGGCACTTCCCGAAGGATGCCCATGGCCTGGCCTTCTTTGATGGCGCCCACCTCTATGAGCACGCTGATCCCCGCATCGGTGAGCACAAGGAATGGGGAACGCTGATCTTCAACTACAGCCGCAACGAAGTTCGCAACTTCCTTGTCGCCAACCTCATCTATTGGTTTGAGCAGTTCCACATCGATGGCATCCGCGTCGATGCGGTGGCCTCGATGCTCTACCGGGATTACCTGCGTCCCGATGGCGAGTGGATTGCCAATGAGCACGGCGGGCGGGAGAACACCGAAGCGGTTCAGTTCCTCCAGCAGGCCAACCACGTGCTCTTCCAGCACTTCCCTGGGGCCCTCTCGATTGCCGAGGAATCCACCACCTGGCCGATGGTGACCAAGCCCACGGACATGGGCGGTTTGGGGTTCAACCTCAAATGGAACATGGGCTGGATGCACGACATGCTCGATTACTTCGAGCTCGACCCCTGGTTCCGCCAGTTCCACCAGAACAACGTCACCTTCTCGATCTGGTACGCCTACACCGAGAACTTCATGCTCGCCCTGAGCCACGACGAGGTGGTGCACGGCAAGAGCAACCTGCTCCACAAGATGCCTGGGGACGACTGGCAGAAGTTCGCCAACACCCGGGCACTGCTGGCCTACATGTGGACCCATCCCGGCAAGAAGACCATCTTCATGGGGATGGAATTCGGCCAACGGGCCGAATGGAATGTCTGGGGTGACCTGCAGTGGGATCTGCTGCAGTACGAGCCCCATCAAGGCCTGCAGTGCTTGGTGGATGACCTGAACGTCTTCTACAAGTCACAACCAGCTCTCTGGCGGGATGACTTTGAGGAGTACGGCTTCCAATGGATCGACTGCAATGACAACCGTCATTCAGTCATCAGCTTCATGCGCCGGGAGAGCACGACCGGCCAATGGTTGGTCGTGGTGGCGAACTTCACCCCGCAAAGCCACTCGCACTACCGGGTGGGCGTGCCGCTGAGCGGCTTCTACACCGAGGTGTTGAACACTGATGCCGCCCGTTATGGCGGCAGCAACCTGGGCAACCTCGGCGGCAAGTTCACCGACGAGTGGGGCATTCACAGCTACGAGAACTCCCTCGATCTCTGCCTGCCCCCCCTGTCGGTGCTGGTCTTCAAGCGGGATGAGAAGCGCAGCCAGGAGGGCCAGGCTGCCGGCGAGACTGAAGTTCATGACGATGCGGCGGAACCCGGCGCCTGGAAGGCCTCAATCGGGGGTCTGCTCGGGTAGGTTCCAAGGCCCCTTCGCTGGTCCTCATGTCTTCCAACGCCCCTCTGCTGCTGCGCGCCGCCCGTGGTGAGCAGGTGGAGCGTCCTCCGGTCTGGATGATGCGCCAGGCCGGCCGGTACATGAAGATCTACCGCGACCTGCGCGACAAATACCCCAGCTTCCGCGAGCGCTCGGAGAACCCGGATCTCTCCTACGAGATCTCGATGCAGCCGTTCAACGCCTTCAAGCCCGACGGCGTCATCCTCTTCTCCGACATCCTCACGCCCCTGCCCGGCATGGGCATTGACTTCGACATCATCGAGAGCAAGGGCCCCCAAATCCAGGACCCCATCCGCTCGATGGCCCAGGTGGAGGCCCTGACTCCCCTGAACCCGGCTGAGACCATGCCTTTTGTGGGTGAGGTGCTGGGCCGCCTGCGCCAAAGCGTGGGCAACGAGGCTGCCGTCCTCGGTTTTGTCGGTGCCCCCTGGACCCTGGCGGCCTACGTCGTTGAGGGCAAGAGCAGCAAGAACTACGCGGTGATCAAGGCCATGGCCTTCCGCGAACCCCAGATCCTGCACAAGTTGCTGGATCACTTCGCCGAGTCGATCGCCAACTACCTGCGCTACCAGATCGATTCCGGTGCACAGGTGGTGCAGATGTTCGACTCCTGGGCCGGTCAGCTGAGCCCAGCTGACTACGACACCTTCGCCGCGCCCTATCAAAAGAAGGTGGTGGACCTGGTCAAGCAGACCCACCCCGACACCCCCTTCATCCTCTACATCTCCGGCAGCGCTGGCGTGATTGAGCGGATGGCCAAGACCGGTGTGGACATCGTCTCCCTGGACTGGACCGTGGATATGGCCGAAGGCCTGGCCCGCATGCCCGAGCACATCGGTGTTCAGGGCAACGTGGACCCCGGCCTGCTCTTCGGCAGCCAAGACGCGATCCGCGATCGCATCGACGATTGCGTGCGTAAGGCCCGCGGCCGGAAGCACATCCTGAACCTGGGTCACGGCATCCTTCCTGGAACCCCTGAAGAGAACGGTCAGTTCTTCTTCGAAGCCGGCAAGTCCGTGATGGACCGCCTCGGAGCTGCGGTTTGAGTTCGGCCCCCGCACGGATCCTGATTACTGGGGCCAGCGGCTGCGTTGGCCAGCACATCGCTGATCTGCTCTACCGCGAGAGCGACGCCGAGCTGTTGCTCTGGCTTCGCGATCCCAGCAAGCTGACCGCCGTCCCGGCCAACGATCCGCGCATCACCCTGTTGGTGGGCGACCTACGCGATGTGGAACCCCACCGCGCCCAGATCGCCTCGGCCACCCGCATCATCCATACCGCCACCGCCTGGGGCGATCCCGAACGGGCCCAACAGGTGAACGTGGTGGCGGTGAAGCAGATGCTGGCGGCCACCAATCCAGAGGTGCTGGAGCAGGTGGTCTATTTCTCCACCGCGAGCATCCTCAACAAGGACCTGAAGCTGCTGCCGGAGGCGATGCCCTACGGCACCGAATACATCCAAACCAAAGCCCAGTGCCTGGAGCAGCTGGAGCAACATCCCCTGGCCCAGCGCATCGTGGCGGTGTTCCCGACACTTGTGTTTGGCGGACGGGTGGACGGCGGCGGCAAATTCCCCACCAGCTACCTGACGGCCGGACTGAAGGAAGGCGCCCGCTGGCTCTGGCTGGCCAAGTGGCTGCGGGCCGAGGCCAGCTTCCACTTCATCCATGCGGCCGACATCGCCCGGGTTTGCGTCCACCTGGCGACCCATCCCCATCAGCCCAATCCAGAGGTCGGCCAGGGTGCCGTCCGACGCTTGGTGCTGGGACAGCCGATGGTGACGGTGGATGAAACCGTCAGACGCCTCTGCCGCTGGCGCCGCGCCTGGTACCCACCATTTGGCCTGGATCTCCAGGGTTGGCTGATTGAAGGCCTGATCAAGCTGCTGCGGATCGAAGTGAATGCTTGGGATCGTTTCTCGATCCGCCAGCGGCACTTTGTCCACGACCCGATCAGCCCTCCGGAGCGCTTTGGCTTGGTGAGCCATGCGCCCACTCTCGAGGCGGTCTTCGAGGACGCCGGGCTGAAACACCGGGGCTAATCACAACAGGAGGTTTCAAATGTTGCGAACCTCTGCAGCAAACGCGACGAGGGCCACTTCGGCCTCTTAATTTGGCCAGGTTGCACGAGCTCAGATGCGCCGTCTCCTCTCCCTGATTGCCCTTTGCCTGGCGCTGGTGCTGGGTGCTTCCCCCAGCTTCGCCGCTGATGCCGACCACGGCGCTCAAATCTTCTCCGCGAACTGCGCTGCTTGCCACATGGGCGGCGGCAACGTGGTGAACGCCGAGCGCACCCTCAAGAAAGAGGCCCTCGAGTCCTACCTCGCTAACTACAGCGCTGGTCACGAAGAGGCCATCCAGTACCAGGTCACCAATGGCAAGAACGCCATGCCCGCCTTCGGCGGCAAGCTGAGCGAAGGTGACATCGCTGACGTCGCTGCCTACGTCGAGTCCCAGAGCCAGAACGGCTGGGCCTGATCTCTCAGACCCCACAGACCAAACCGCCCCTTCGGGGGCGGTTTTTTTATGCCTGCTAAAGGCGAGAGCCGTTGCCGTACAAGGCTGAGCGCGCGAGGGTGAACGATGCGCAACAGCCAACGCCATGGGCAACCGCACAGGCCACGACAGGAGCAGAACGACTCAAGAGCAATCGGTCGTGGACTTTCTCAAGCGCTCGAAACTCGCCGCGATTCCACCGCTCAGAAATGCAGCTGACGGCGGTACGGGCAGCGCTCAACAAACAGCTGAGCAGCACTTGAGTCAGGACTGAGCCAGAGCACGCCGGGCCTCAAGCACCTCGAGATAGAGCGCCTCATCCACCTCGCGGATGTCGTATTCACTCGGCAGGCAACCGTGCTGATGGCGATGCACCACAAGCCAGCAATTGCGCTCAGGGTCGCGGGCTGTGCCGTCGAAGGTGAAGGACTCCTGGGCCAACCCCTGCACCAATTCAGACCGGGAGGGTTCTTGCTCTGCTGAATCGACGGGCATCTCGGCGTGTCTTGACCAGACTGGAGTCACTGGACCCAGCCATGATGGCGAGAGAGAGAGCCTGGCCGCTACTGCTGCTGAGCCTGACGCTGCTGGGGACGACGGTCAAAGCCCAGTCCAGCACTAATTTCGCCCCACTCGAACTGATTCAAGGAGGGGGAACACCGGCGGCGATTGGGCCGAATGCGCTGCGCGTCCTTGAGGCCAAGCGCTGCCGACTGGTGGTCAACCCCGAGCTGCCAGCACTCCAACCCCTACGGATCGCACCGAGCGCCGTTGCGGCGAAAAACCGTCTGGGCTGTCTCTCCCCGGCGGATGCGATCTACGGAGCCGACGGCTGCCCGACCAGGCTCTGCAGCCAGACCAGTGGTGTCTTGACCCTGCCGGCTGCCCAATAGAGAAACTCTGGACACACTGAGGAGGACTCCTCTCATTCCGCAGCAACGGTCATGTTCAAGTCGCTGGTGAAGACCTCTGTGCTGGTCGCAACGACCGCCGTACTCAGCAGCCTTCCTGCCCTCGCCCAGGTGAGCGCCGCCAACGTCCGGGCCCTCAATTCCGCCCGCAACTGGGCCGTGGATAACAACGGTGGTCTGAGCGTCTATCGCCCCGCCGCCTGCATGTTCAACACCGGTGATGGCGGCGGCAGCTGCCTGACGCAGAACAACAGCCAGGGCTTCCGCTTCAAATTCCTCGGCGGTGCACCCGGCTGGCAGCAGCAGGGCACTCCCGCCACCACGGAAACCGAGATCCAGATCTCAAGCGATGGCCGCACGGTCAGCAACGTCATCTACAACGGCTCGCCCCGCTGATCGGAAAACCGTCCGGAGCGGACGGCCTGCATCCCCGAGGGGTGGAGGACCGAAGCTGCAACTTCGGTTCTCCCCTCCTTCAAAGCCAAACAATCGCCATACGGTTTGGTCACCACCCAGTTGAGGGAGGACCGCCATGCATCCCACCGCCGAACTGTTTACCGAGAAAGCCTGGGCCTCAGTTGTTGCAGCGCAGCAGCTCGCGCAGCAGCGCCGGCAGCAGCAGATGGAAAGCGAGCATCTCTTCGCCGCGCTCCTGGCTCAACAGGGTCTAGCCAATCGGTTGCTGGAGAAGGCCGGGGTGGATGTGGGGACCCTCAGCCAGACCATCGAGGCCTACATCGAAGGGCAGCCATCCCTGAGCTCTGCGCCTGAGAACGTCTATCTCGGCAAAGGACTCAACAGCGTCCTGGATCAAGCCAATGGACTCAAGGAGTCCTACGGCGATAGCTACATCGCCATCGAGCATTTACTACTCGCCCTGGCGGGTGATGATCGCTGCGGCAAACAACTGCTCAAGCAAGCCGGCAGCGATGCCGCCCAGCTCAAAGAGGCCGTTCAGGCGATTCGCGGATCCCAGAAAGTGACTGACCAGAACCCCGAAGGCACCTACGAATCCCTGGAGAAATACGGCCGCGATCTGACCCAGGCGGCCCGCGATGGAAAACTCGATCCGGTGATCGGTCGCGACGAGGAGATTCGCCGCACGATTCAGATCCTCAGCCGCCGCACCAAGAACAACCCCGTTCTGATCGGTGAACCCGGCGTGGGCAAAACGGCAATCGTCGAAGGGCTCGCCCAACGGATCGTCAATGGAGACGTCCCCCAGGCCCTGCAGAACCGTCAACTGATTGCCCTGGACATGGGGGCCCTGATCGCCGGGGCCAAGTACCGCGGTGAATTCGAAGAGCGGCTCAAGGCTGTGCTCAAGGAGGTCACGGCCTCCGAGGGACAGATCGTGCTGTTCATCGACGAAATCCACACCGTGGTGGGCGCCGGTGCCAGCGGTGGCGCCATGGATGCCAGCAACCTGCTCAAGCCGATGCTCGCCCGCGGTGAGCTGCGCTGCATCGGGGCCACCACCCTCGATGAGCACCGTCAGCACATCGAGAAGGACCCGGCCCTGGAGCGCCGCTTCCAGCAGGTCTTTGTCGATCAACCCACAGTTGAAGACACCATCTCGATCCTGCGGGGCCTGAAGGAGCGCTACGAGGTGCACCACGGCGTGCGCATCGCCGACAACGCCCTGGTGGCTGCTGCTGTCCTCAGTAGCCGTTACATCGCTGATCGCTTCCTGCCGGATAAGGCCATCGACCTGGTGGATGAATCCGCCGCGCGCCTGAAGATGGAGATCACCTCCAAGCCGGAGCAGATCGACGAACTCGATCGCCGCATCCTGCAGCTGGAGATGGAGAAGCTCTCGCTCGGACGTGAATCCGATGCCGCCAGCAAGGACCGGCTGGAGCGGCTGGAGAAGGAACTCGCGGACCTCAGTGAGCAGCAAAGCGCCCTGAATGCCCAGTGGCAAAAAGAGAAAGGCTCCATCGATGAGCTCAGCTCAATCAAAGAGGAGATCGAGCAAGTGCAGCTGCAGATCGAGCAGGCCAAACGCAGCTACGACCTCAACAAGGCCGCCGAGCTGGAGTACGGCACCCTGACGGGTCTGCACAAGAAGCTTGCCGCCAAAGAAGAGGAACTCACGGGCGAGGGCGATGACAAGTCGCTGCTGCGTGAGGAGGTCACCGAAGACGACATCGCCGAGGTGATCGCCAAGTGGACCGGGATTCCTGTGGCCAAGCTGGTGCAAAGCGAGATGCAGAAGTTGCTGCAGCTCGAGGATGAACTGCACACCCGGGTGATCGGCCAGGAGCAGGCGGTGACCGCCGTGGCTGATGCCATCCAACGCTCCCGCGCTGGCTTAAGCGATCCCAACCGCCCGATCGCCAGCTTCCTCTTCCTCGGCCCCACCGGTGTGGGCAAGACCGAGCTCTCCAAGGCCCTGGCCTCCCAGCTGTTCGACAGCGAAGAGGCGATGGTGCGCATCGACATGTCCGAGTACATGGAGAAGCACACCGTCAGCCGTCTGATCGGAGCGCCTCCGGGCTACGTCGGCTACGAGGAAGGCGGACAACTCACTGAGGCCGTTCGCCGCCGGCCCTACGCCGTGATCCTCTTTGACGAGGTGGAGAAGGCGCACCCCGACGTCTTCAACGTGATGCTGCAGATCCTCGATGACGGTCGCGTCACCGATGGCCAGGGGCGCACGGTGGATTTCACCAATACCGTCCTGATCCTGACCAGCAACATCGGCAGCCAGTCGATTCTGGATCTCGCCGGTGATCCCGCTCGCCACAGCGAGATGGAAGCACGAGTCAATGAGGCCCTGCGCGGACACTTCCGCCCCGAGTTCCTCAACCGACTCGATGAGTCGATCATCTTCCACAGCCTCAAGCAGGAGGAACTGCGGCAGATCGTGGAGCTGCAGATCCAGCGGCTGGCCAAGCGCCTAGAGGACAAGAAGCTCGGGCTGCAGGTCAATGCCGATGCCCTCGACTGGCTCGCCGGAGTTGGCTATGACCCCGTCTACGGCGCCCGCCCGCTGAAGCGCGCGATCCAGAAGGAGCTGGAGACTCCGATTGCCAAAGGGATCCTCGCGGGGCAATTCAGCGCCGGGCACGACGTGGCCGTCGACGTGGAAGGCGAGACATTGCGCTTCCAGCAGGTGGACCCCAGCAAGCTGCCGCTGTTGGTCTAGTCCCTCGAACTAGCCGGGTTGGAGCGCAATCCCCATGTTGCGCTCCAACCAATCGGCCAGCACCAGCAGTCCCCACTGGCGCGCCCAGGGCCTGAGGTCAACCCGCCGCGATGCCGCCTTCAGATCCAGTTGAGGAAGACCGCTACTAGCCGATGGCGAGCGGAGCCACTGGTCAAAGGGAATCACAAACCCACGCTTGGGGGCGTCCTGCAGAACCGCCGTCACCTCCGGGAAGGCATCCCGCAGCAGTTGCTTCCCCTGGGCCAAGCGCTCTGAGGCGGCGATGGGCGCGAGAGCCTCAAAGAGAGCGACATCGACCAGCGGCACCCGAAGCTCCAGCGAACTCGCCATCGAGAGGGCATCGCTATCGCGCAGCAGCATCGCTCCCATGTAGCTCGACGTCTCGAGCCAGGCGATCTGATCGGCGAGAGCTGCAGACTCCAACCCCTCATGCAGGGGAGGCGTTGATGGAGCGGGGAGATCCCAGAGCTTGATCAAACGGGAGGCCTCGCGGGCTGAAAAAATCGTGCGCATGCAGCGGTGGGCCGCGGGCACACCGGGCGGACTGGCCAGGTAGTCCGAGAAGCGCTGGAGCTTGGCACGCTTGATCGGCCGAATCAGCTGGGAGGCGGCCCAGGCGGCCGGCCCGAGCCGTTGACGCAACGCCAGCAACTTCGGAACGGTTTGGAACAGCGGGTAGCCGCCGAAGAGTTCATCGCCCCCCAAGCCACTCATCACCACCTTCAATCCCGCATCCGCCGCCTCAGCCGAAACGCAGTAGGTGTTGAAGCCATCGGTGCTGGGTTGATCCAGGGCATCAAAGAACGCCGGCAGACGGGACCAGGCCTTATCGCGTCGCAACAACAGGCGGCGATGGTCGGAACCAAAGCGTTGGGCCACCTGCTCGGCGAGGACACTTTCATCGAAAGCCTCCTCTTCAAAACCGATCGAGAGGGTCGTCAGCCGTTGGTCAGAGGCCGCCAGGATCGCCGATGAATCCAGGCCGCCAGAGAGGAACAGACCCACGGGCACATCCGAGACCATGTGCGCTTCGACGCTCTCCTTGACGGCCGTTCGTGTGCGCTCCACCAAGGCGCCATAGGAGTCGCCCTTCTCCTCCCCAAAGCGCGGCTGCCAAAAGCGTTCAATCGTCAACGCGCCGTTGGCCCAACGGGCCAGATGGCCGGGCGGCAGGGCGTTTAATCCTTCGACCAAGGTCCCGAGCTGGGGAACGCAGCCGAACATCAGGTAGTGCTGCAGCGCCTCCCCATTGAGTTCACGAGGGATTGATCCGCTGCGCAGCAGCGCCCGCACCTCCGATGAGAACAGCAGGCGTTGGTCTGACGATCGGTAGAGATAGAGCGGTTTGATCCCAAAGGGATCCCGGCCCAGCAGGGCGCTCTGGCGCTCCTGGTCGAACAGGCAGAACGCGAACATGCCGCGCAGGCGAGGCAAGGCTGAGGCCCCCTCACGGATCAACAGCCGCAGGAGCACCTCGGTGTCGCCCGTGGAGACAAAGGTCTCACCCTCGGCCTCCAGCTGGGCACGCAGGGTTTTGTAGTTGTAGATCTCGCCGTTAAAAACCAGCCGATAGCGCCCGCAGGGGGACTGCATCGGCTGGTGCCCCGCCGGGGAGAGGTCCTGAATCGAGAGCCTGCGGTGGATCAGGGTGCAGGTCGGGCTCTGCCAAATCCCGGCGTCGTCAGGGCCGCGGTGGACCAGGAGTTCAGCAATGCGCTCGGCTTGGGCGCGAGGCATGGTCTCGGCCGAACCACGCGTGAGTTCGCCTGCCAATCCGCACATGCGAGGCGCCGCTCAGTGGAGTGAATCTACGGTCAAAGCAACGCGTTGATCCGCTGCGCCAACTGCCGATCCAGGCTGGAGAGCCCACCGGTGTCATGGGTGGTGAGATCGACGACAACCCGGTTCCAGACGTTGCGCCACTCCGGGTGATGGCCCATCGCTTCGGCGATCAGGGCCACCCGGCTCATGAAGCCAAAGGCCTCGTTGAAATCGGCAAAAACCAACTCTCGGTGGAGCTTTCCATCCACCAGGCTCCAGCCAGGCAACTGCTGCGGCAGCTGATCGATCTCAGCCGGAGTCAGCGGAACAGCAGCCATCAGCAACCCATCCAACAGCCCTCAGCCTGGCGCGGCTCAACCGAAGCGGTAGTGCTTGCGTACAGGCTGATGCACATCCCAGTGGCAGGAGAGACCGGACGCAAAGGTGACCAGATCACCGGCACCAAAGCGCACCGGTTCACCGCCCTCGGGAGTCACCGTGACATCCCCCTCCAGCAGCAGGCAGGTTTCCTGCTCGTCGTAGGTCCAGGGGAAGGAACTGATCTCGCAGCTCCAGATCGGCCACTGCTCCACCCCCAACGCCTCGAGCTGGGCAGGCTCAGGCCCATGGACAACGGTGATTGATGAGGCCATCAACGGCTGCCAGAACTGGGGCCATTCTCAAGGGCCAGATCGTGCAAGCGATCGATCAGCAGATCAATATCCGTGTCCTCCTCAGGCTCCGGTGTGGTCTCCCTGCGGCGCCGCACCTCCTCCGCCAGTCGCTCGGCATTGCGCCGCGCCAACTGGGTTGAAGGCGAGAGGTCCCGGCCACGCAGGGATGCCAGTTCCGCCTCCAGGGCCTCCACCCGCTGTTGCAGGCGCGTCAGCGCCGCGGTCAGTTCTTCAAGAGAAAGCGTCATCACTCACTCCCCGACCAGATGGGCCGCGACCCGCCTGCACTGGGGCCTCGAACGGTGCTCCCAGAGGTAGACCGCCTGCCAGATGCCAAGCAGCAACTCCCCATCCACAACGCTCAGGGACAGGGTTTGGCTGGTCAACGCCGAGCGGATGTGGGCGGGCATGTCGTCAGGCCCCTCGTCGTCATGGCGATAACGGCGCAGGGAATCAGAGCCATCCAAGGCGCCATGGGCGACCTGAGGAACCACGGCCTCCATCCAGGCCGCCAGGTCATCGAGAACCCGCGGATCGGCGTTCTCATTGATGGTCAGGCTGCAGCTGGTGTGGAGAGCACTCAGATGCAGGACGCCCTGACGCAGGCCCGTGGAGCGAATCCAGCGGTTCAGCTCAGGGTCGATGCGCAAGAACCCCTTGCCGCTGCTGTTGAACTCGAATTGCTCGAGCGCCTGCTGCAAGCCCATCACTGATCCAGCGCAACCCGGCTCCAGTCAAAGCGATCAGCCACGGAGAGCCAGGGCCATCGTTCAGGCTGGGGCGATGACGACAGAACTCACACTCCTCTACGACGGTGGCTGCCCGCTCTGTCTGCGGGAGGTGAATTTCCTGCGAAAAAGAGATCAGCACTCGCGGATCGCCTTTGTCGACATCAACGCCAGCGATTACAGCCCGGAGCAGCACCAGGGAATCAGCTACCGGCAGGCCATGGGGCGCATCCATGCCATCCAGGGCAATGGAACGGTCCTCAGGGACGTCGCAGTCTTTCGCGAGGCCTATCGCCTGATCGGCCTGGGCTGGTTGTACGCCCCGACGGCCTGGCCCGTCATCGGACCGTTGGCGGACTGGGTCTATGGCCTCTGGGCCCAGTGGCGCCTCGCCCTCACGGGACGCCCGAACCTGGATCAACTCTGCAACTGCCGCTTAGAAGCGACGGCGGATCAGACGCGCTGAGACGCGGGTATCCAACAGCAGGGTCAATAGCCCCACCATCAGCGAGAGCATCGCCACAACGAACAGCGGCACCACGATCGCCGTCAGGTCAATCACGGCGATCGCACTGATGAAGGTGACCGCCACCACGGCTGCCACCAGTACGCCGGTTGTGGTGACCGCTTCGCTGGCTCGGGTCAGCAGGGTCATCCGCCGCTTCAACAACGCCAGATCCATGGCTTCGTCCCGGATGCTCTGCAACCGCTGGGCCCGGTCCAGCACACGGGCCAGGCGGTTACTGATCACGCTCAACAGGCCCGCGATGGCCGTCAGCAGAAACACTGGGGCCACTGAGAGCTGAATCGCCTTGGCCAAGCCGAGCATCGGTGAGCCAGCTCCGGGATCCATCGTCAGCCACATCGACAGGTCCACCTAAGCGAGGCGAGACAAAACTGCCAACCTGGCTGCACACACTCACCGCCCCGTGACCCAAATCAACAGCAGCTACAGCGGGGACCTGCGTTGTGCCTCGCTGCACGGGCCATCGGGCTCCGCCCTGGAAACCGATGCCCCAACCGACAACCAAGGCAAGGGCGAGCGCTTCTCACCAACCGACCTGGTGGCGACAGCCCTGAGCACCTGCATCCTGACGATCATGGGCATCGTCGCCGAACGCCACGACTGGGATCTCAAGGGATGCACGGCCCGGGTGGAGAAGGTCATGACCAGCGAAGCCCCGCGCAAGATCGCCCAGCTCGAGGTCTGGATTGAACTGCCGGCCCACCTCGATGAAAAGGCCCGCAAGATCCTGCGCAAAGCCGCTGAAAACTGCCCGGTCAAATTGAGCCTTGAAGGGGCCGTGGCGATGGAGCTCCACTGGAGCTGAGGACAGTGCCTAGGGTCGCGCCCAGAGCCGGGCATTCC
>NZ_JAFMFX010000053.1:0-11911 GCF_017855895.1 Vulcanococcus sp. CPBay_Sum15L08_68
AGGCGGAAGCTCGCTTCCCGCTTCTTACCGAACCGCTTCAGGCGGAGCTTGATCATTGTGGCCTTGCCTTGCTGACTGGATAAACGCGCGTTGATTCCCCAGGGAATCGGGCGCAAACGACAACAATACTCTCTGGGGTGACCCCCTAGAGCTCGCCGAAGCCTTTGCGCTTCTTGGCGGGTTTGGGGGCCTTGGGCATCCCGCCGCCACCGCGGCCACCCATTCCACCCATGCCGGGCATTCCGCCCATTCCAGGCATCCCGGGCATTCCGCCCATGCCTGGCATTCCAGGCATCCCCGGCATGCCGGGCATTCCGCCACCGCGGGTCATCTGCTGCATGAAGCCCCGCATCTGCTGGAAGTTCTGCAGCACCTTGTCCACATCCGCGGGGGTGTGGCCACTGCCGCTGGCGATCCGGCGCCGGCGGGAGGGATTGGCGGCCAGCAGGTCGGGGTCGCAGCGCTCGGCCTCGGTCATGGAGCCAACCATCGCTTCGATCTTCTTGAGCTGCTCTTCGCCCTGCTTGAGCATCCCGTCGTCGATCTTGTTCATCCCCGGGATCATTTTCATGAGGCCGCCCAGGGAGCCCATGCGCTTGATCAGGCGCATCTGCTTGATGAAGTCCGAGAAGTCGAAGGTGGCTTCCTGGAGCTTCTGCTGCATCTTGGCCACGTCGGCCAGCTCGACCTCCTTCTGGGCCTTCTCCACCAGGGTGAGGACATCGCCCATGCCGAGGATGCGGCTGGCCATCCGCTCGGGGTGGAAGGGCTGGAGTGCCTCGACCTTTTCGCCGGTGCCGATGAATTTGATCGGTGCGCCGCTGACCTTGCGGATCGAGAGGGCCGCCCCGCCGCGGGAGTCGCCGTCGAGCTTGGTCAGCACCGCACCGGTGATGCCCACCTGATCGTGGAAGGCCCGGGTGAGTTCGGCGGCCTCCTGGCCGATCATCGAATCCACCACCAGCAGCACCTCATCGGGCTGGACGGCTTCGCGGATCCGCACCATCTCCTCCATCATCGAGGTGTCGATCTGGAGGCGGCCGGCGGTGTCCACCAGGACGGTGTCGAAGCCTTCGGCCTTGGCCTTCTCGATGCCGGCGGCGGCGATGGCTTCCGGTTTGGCGTCGGTGCCGAGGCTGAAGACCTCAACGCCGATCTGGCCGCCCAGGGTTTTGAGCTGCTCGATGGCCGCGGGCCGGTAGACGTCGGCCCCCACCAGCAGCGCCCTGCGTCCTTTTTCTTTGAGGTGCAGGCCGAGCTTGGCGGTGGCGGTGGTTTTACCGGCGCCCTGCAGGCCCGCCATCAGCACCACCGCCGGGGCGCCCTCTTTGCCGGCAGGGGCCAGGGGTGCGTTCTCGCCGCCCATGGTCTCCACGAGTTGCTCGTGAACGACCTGAATGAATTTCTGGTCGGGGCTAATGCCCCGCACCACCTCTTCCCCTAGGGCCTTCTTGCGGACCTCTTCGACGAAGTCCTTGACCACCGGAAGGCTGACGTCGGCCTCCAGCAGGGCCCGGCGCACGTCCTTGAGAGCACCGTCGATGTTGCCCTCGTTGATGGCCCCCTGACCGCGCAGGTTCTTGACGGCATCTTCAAACCGTTGGGAGAGCTCGTCGAACATGGGGGCGCCTGTGATCGAGTGATCGTAAAAAGCGACCGTCTCGGCAGCGGGTCGGGCGCGTCAGTTCTTGGCGGTGGGCTTGTAGGCCACGAGCTGCCAGCTGCCGTTCCTGCGGCCAAAGATGTAGGTGTTGCGCAGGGTCATCTCAGGAGTCCTGCTGAGGACCTGACCGGTGCTGCTCTTGCGTTCATCGCTGTAGGTCAGTGCCACCTGAGCGGCGATGCGGACGGGGGAGCGGTCGCTGACCTTGAAGCCGGTGATGGTGGTCTTGACGGTTTCAGTGGCCCCGCGCTGGCGGTTGGCCTGGCTTTGGCGCTGCAGACGCTGGATTTGATCGCTGCTGGCTAGATCAGCCAGGGATTCGCTGGGGGCTCCACCGGCGAGCACCGCGGCTTTTTCCGTCAACCAGGCCTCCAGTAGGCCCTGCAGTTGGCCGGCACTGGGGTCGGGCGCCTTGAGCGGGAAGGGGGCTTCGAGCGGCGCTGGTGCTGGGGTTTCGGGTTGAACCAGGGCGCTGCTGGCGGCCGTTTCCACCTCACTGACCCGTGGTTTCAGGGCCATCCAGCCGCCGAAGCCAAGGACGAGGGCAGCGACGGCCGCACCGACCGGCAACCCCCAGCTAGGGAGTGCCTGCAGCCGTTCGTTCAGGCCGCCGAGTTGGGGCCATTGGAGATCGGAGAACCTCCAGCGGGGGCCATCCCAGAGCTCGTCATCGTCGTCCTCGCTCTCCTGCTCCAGCGACTCAAAGCTGCTGGGGCTATCGGAGCTGCCTGAAAGGTCGAAGCTCGGCCAATCGCCAAAGGGGCTGCTGGTCTCGGCGGCGGTTGGTGCCTCGAGGCTGGTCTTGGCACTGAACTGGCGGCCGCGGATGCGGTCCTGTTGATCGATGTAGGCCTGGACATCCCGGTCAGCGAACCAGGCATCGAGGTTGGCGTCGACGTCGATGTCGCGGAATCCCTCGAGCACCTCGCGGGTGAGCCAGTCACGGCAGTAGGCGCAGAGGCGGGCCAGGGGGTCGTCCCCCTGTTCCAGGGCCCACTGCTTCAGGGCGGCATCCGCCCCGAGATCAAAGAGGCGCTCCGCTTCGTCTACCTGACCGAGCAGCAGTTGCTGGCAGGAGAGGAAGACCTCAATGCCCGGCTGGCCGCTGTTCTTCAGGCGTTCGTAGGCCTCGAGAATCCGCTCGGGCTTGCGCTGGGAGAAGCCCGAGGCCGTGAGGGCAAAACTGGCGAGGAAGTCAGCGGTGGCTGAGCCGGCATCGCCCCAGCGGCTGAACAGTTCCACCTGCTCCTGGGCCGTCAGGAACTGACGGATCTGCTTGAAGAACGGCTGGAACTCGCTTTGGGGGAAGGTCAGATCGGCGTGGCCCTCGAGACCGCCCCGTTGCTGCACCAGCTGCTCCAGCAGGGCAATCCCCTGTTGGCGCGAGCCGCTGGCGGAGAGATCGCGGCTGATCAGATCCAGCACCCGGTAGGGGAGGAGTTCCTTGAGGTCCTGCTCGAGCTTGCGGCGCTGTTCGGCCTGTTGGCCCATGCGTTGCAGCAGCTGCAGACCCTGCTGCAGGGTCAGGGCGGCCGCCTCATAGCGGCGTTGGTCGCGGTAATCCCGGGCGGTTCCCTGGCAGGCCAAGCCAGCCAACAGGGTCAGATCGGCTTCGCGGCTGCTGCCCAGGGCGGGTGCTTGGGGTGGTTGCAGGCCGCGGGCGGCACTGTCGAAGGCCTCCTGGGCTTGGCCGGCCTCCATTAAGAGGAGAAGACCGCCGACCTCACGGGAGGGCGGAATCTCCAGGGCGGCGATGGAACCGTTGGCGTTGTCCGCAATGGCCGTCAGTTCCCGCTCATAGGCCTGGCGGCGGGTTTCGTCACTCAGCAGGTCGGCGCTGGCTTCCAGCAGCTCGGCCCGGGCCTGGAGAGTGTCTTGGGTGAAGCCTTGGTCTGGCGCGCGATCAAGACGCTGCTGCAGGGTTCGCAGCACGCTCTGCCGGTCGGAGCTGGCATTCACGCCGAGTAGGCGGAAGTGGTCGATCGGCAGTTCCAAATTGAGCTCGGATTGGCGGGCGCTAATCGGACGTGACTGTAGGCAGAGTCTTCGGTTTTGGCCGTCCTTCGTGCACCTTTTGGAGATGGACCCCGTACAGTCAGGCCAGCATCAGAGTCCCCGGAGAGCAGGACCTCAGCCATGACACAGGCCGATCTTGGACAGGGCGTCGCCACCAGTGGTGCTCCCTCCTGCTCCGCCGATGTCAATCAGGTCGGCCTGCATGCCGAGCGGCTGATGAATCTCTATCCCTCGACGCCGGCGACGGTGACCCGGGATGAGGGGTTGATGCTCTACCGCGACATGACTCTCGGTCGGCGCTTCGAAGACAAGTGCGCCGAGATGTACTACCGCGGCAAGATGTTTGGCTTCGTTCACCTCTACAACGGCCAGGAGGCCGTGAGCACGGGGGTGATCAAGGCGATGAAGATGCAGCACGACTGGTTCTGCAGCACCTACCGCGATCACGTGCATGCCCTGAGCTGCGGCGTGCCGGCCCGCGAGGTGATGAGCGAGTTGTTCGGCAAGGAGACCGGCTGCAGCAAGGGCCGCGGCGGCTCGATGCACCTGTTCTCCAAGGAGCACCACCTGCTGGGTGGCTATGCCTTCATTGGTGAGGGCATTCCCGTGGCCCTCGGGGCCGCCTTCACCAGCCGCTACAAGCGCGATGCCCTGGGCGATTCCAGCAGCGATGCGGTGACCGCGGCCTTCTTTGGCGATGGCACCTGCAACATCGGCCAGTTCTACGAGTGCTTGAACATGGCGGCGCTCTGGAAGCTGCCGATCCTGTTTGTGGTCGAGAACAACAAGTGGGCCATTGGTATGGACCACAACCGCGCCACCAGTGATCCCGAGATCTGGCGCAAGGCCGCAGCCTTCGGCATGGCCGGTGAAGAGGTGGACGGCATGGATGTCCTGGCCGTTCGCGGTGCTGCCCAGCGTGCGATTGAACGGGCCCGGGCTGGCGAGGGCCCCACGGTGCTGGAGTGCCTGACCTACCGCTTCCGCGGCCACTCCCTGGCGGACCCCGACGAGTTGCGGGCTGAGGCCGAGAAGGAGTTCTGGGCCCAGCGGGACCCGATCAAGCGCTTGGCAGCGCACCTGATCGAGCACAACCTGGCGACCACCGAGGAGCTCAAGGGGATCGAGAAGGAGATCGACGCCGAGGTGGCCGATTGCGTGGAGTTCGCCCTGTCGGCCCCTGAACCCAAGCCCGAGGAACTGACCCGCTACATCTGGGCGGAAGACTGAGCGGCAGCCCTAGAGCCCGTGCAAGCGGGCTTGCTCGCTGGCGGCGCGAAAGACCAGGCCGTGGCGCAGCACCAGCGGCGTGAGCGCGTCGTAGCCGCCGCCGATCACCGTCGCGACTGGGATGTTGCGGCGCAGGCAGCTGTCCAGGACGAGGCGGTCGCGGTTGAGTAGGCCCTGATCCGTGAGGTTCAGCCGACCGAGTCGGTCCTCCCGGTGGGGATCGACGCCGGCGTTGTAGAGCACCAGATCCGGTTGCTCTTGATCCAGGAGGGTTGGGATGAGATCGCCGATTGACTCCAGATAGGCGTCATCCCCCAGACCATCGTCGAGGGCGAGGTCGACGTCGCTCTGTTGTTTGCGCAGGGGGAAGTTGCTGCCGCAGTGGACCGAGAGGGTGAAGACCCGCGGTTCATCGCGGAAGATCGACGCGGTGGCATCCCCTTGATGCACATCCAGATCGATGATCATCAGGCGCTGGACCTGGCCTTCTGCCAGCAGGACCTGGGCGGCGACGGCGAAGTCGTTAAAGATGCAAAAGCCGCTGCCGTGGTCGGGGTAGGCGTGGTGGGTTCCCCCGGCGAGGTGGCAGGCGACGCCGTGTTGGAGGGCCAGGCGGGCGGTCAGGAGCGACCCTCCCACCGCCAGCCAGGTGCGCTGCACCAAGGGGGTTGTGGCTGGCAGGCCGATCCGGCGCTGCTCCGCGGGCAGCAGCTCCCCGCGGGCGAAGGCCTGGTGGTAGCGGCGGCTGTGGATCAGCTCCAGTGAGCGCCGCGGCACCGGAAGGGGGGTATGGATCTGCTCCTCCCTCGCCAGGCCCTGCTCCTCGAGCAGGGCACGCAGGAGCTTGAACTTCGCCATCGGGAAGCGATGGCTACTGGGCAGGGGGGCCGAGTAGGCCGGGTGGTAGACGAGCGGCAGGCGCACCGGGGGTGATCAGTCCTCGTCGCCGTCGAACTCTTCGTCGAAGAGGGACTCCCGCAGCAGGCGATCCACCAGCAGCCCCATGTCATCGAGCTGCAGTTGCTGCATCAAGAGCTCGAGCTCCTTGATCACCGGCTCCGAGAGCCGCAGGGTGACCGGAAGGCTGTCCTCTCCGCCGAGCATTGCGGGTAAGCGTTGGTGCGCGAAGTCTGGCGGAAACCGGGCTACAAAGGAGTGCAATCAAGGGATCTCGATGGCTCCGGTTTGGCTGGTGATCTTGTTTTGGTCCGGATCCGTCCACGGCGGCACGGCGATGCAATCCCTGCCGATGAAGACCTTCGCGGATTGTCAGAAGTCCCGCGACATGCTGATGGCCCAGCTCAAGACCAGCCCCGTGAGCAAGAGCAAGGCCCTCAATAGCTTCTGTATTTCCGGCTCGGAGCTGCCGGCAGCGCCAGCCCCGGCAGCGACGGAGTCCTAGATGGCGGTGGGCAGGCGGCGGGTGAGGTGACGCAGCTTGCGTAGGGCCTTGAGCTCGACCTGACGCACCCGCTCGCGGGAGACCTCGAGCATGCGGCCGATTTCAGCGAGGGTGTGGCGCTCCTCCCCTTCCAGGCCAAAGCGCAGCTCGAGCACCTGACGCTCCTGGTCGGTGAGGTGGCTGAGCCAGCGTCCCAGCTGCTCTTGATGGATGCCGCGCTCGACCTGATCGAGGGGCTCGCTGTTGCTCTGATCGGCAATGAGATCGCCGAGGAAGCTGCGCCCTTCTTCTCCGTTCACCGGGGCATCCAGGCTGGAGGTGGTGAGGGCCTGGCGCAGCAGGGAATCCAGCTCATCGAGGGGCATGTCCATCTCTTCCGCAATTTCCTTGCGGCTGGGCATGGCACCGAGCTTGTGGGCCAGCTCAAGGCTGACCTTGCGGATGGCGGTGAGGCGCTCGGAGAGGTGCACCGGCAGGCGGATGGTGCGCGACTGACAGGCGATCGCCCGGGTCATGCTCTGGCGAATCCACCAGAAGGCATAGGTCGAGAACTTGTAGCCGCGGGTGGGGTCGAATTTCTCCACGGCGCGCTCGAGGCCCAGGGAGCCCTCCTGGATCAGATCGAGCAGTTCCAGGCCCTTGCCTTGGTATTTCTTGGCGACGCTGACCACCAGGCGCAGGTTGGCTTTCATCATGCGCTCTTTGGAGCGCTTGCCCACACGCATGATCTTCTTTTCATGCGTTGTATAGGCCTCGCCTTTGTCTTCTTCGGCAAGCCGCATCATCGCTTGCACTTGATTGCCGAGTTCGATTTCTTCCGCGGGCGTCAGCAGGGGCACCCGACCAATGGTTGAGAGGTACCAACTAATCGGATCGCTGCTGCGGCGCCGACTGCTGCTGGTGTTGGAGCTGGTGGCGGCTGCCATGGAGGCTCCTGTTGAAAGGTGGGAAGAATCTCCTATGGCTTTTTTAAAAAGTGCTGGGATTTCAGTAACGCTTCAGCTTTGAGATACGAAAGATCACAACACTTTTGAGACTCAGGTGCACAACTGGCCGCTGCGGATTCTGTTAACAATCCCTGACGTCGTTTTTCTCTCCATCGCGGCCAACATTTCGGCAATCTGATGCGGTGTAGCAGCGCCGATGCCGTGCAGCGTGCTGACTTGCAGCCCGGCGCTGGCGTGGGCCAGGGCTGCCAGGGCGAGCAAGGAACCACTGCAGCCGGCGCCGCTGGCCTGCGCGAGGGCACCCAGTCCTCCGGCGTAGCCCGCCAGGACATCGCCCAGGCCTGCGCGGGCGGCATGGCTGCTGGCGCTCCTGAGCTGCCAGCGCTCTCCGCTGGGATCCGCAATGACGCTGCGGGCCCCCTTGAGCAGCACGGAGCAGCCGCTCTGCTGGGCCGCCGCCGCGCAGGCCTCCAGCGGCGGTAGGCCGGCGAGATCGGGGAAGAGGCGCTGAAATTCGCCGGGATGGGGGGTGAGCCAGCTGGGGCCCGAGCGGCCCCGCAGCCAGGGAAGGGCGGCGCGCTGGGCGAGGCGGTTGAGGCCATCGGCATCGAGGACCAGTAGGCCAGGGAAGGCCTGCAGCGTCTCCCAGATCGCTGCATCGTCTGCCGTGTTGCCGATGCCCGGGCCGAGGACCAGGGCATCGAGCCGCTCCAGGGCTGAGGGGGCGAGCGCGCTGAGATCCAGGGACCCATCGCCGCGGCTGGGCAGCCGGGCTGAGAGCACCGCATGGGGCAGCTGGCTCCAGAGCTGATCGGCGACGGCCTCGGGGACGGCGGCCCGCAGGCTGCCGAGGCCACTGGCGCTGGCCCCCAGCAGAGCGAGCAGGGCGGCACCGCGGTAGGCGTCGCTGCCGGCGACGACCAGCAGGCGCCCCCGTTGGTATTTCGAGGCCGCGGCAGCGGGCGTGGGCCAGGGGGCGCCATCGAGGTCGCTGGGGCTCAGGCCCCGGGGCTGCTGCGCGGGCAGTTGCTCCAGCAGGGCAGCGGGAAGCCCCAGGTCGATGCGCTCGAGTGCTCCGGTCCAGGCCAGGGCGCTGTCTTGGATGAGCCCCTGTTTGATCAGGCCGATGCTCAGGGTCCGCCCGGCGGTGGCGGCGGTCTGACCCAGGGGCAGGCCGCGATCGGCGCAGAGGCCCGTGGGGCCGTCGATGGCGATCAGCCGCTGGGGTTGGTGCCGTTGGCGCTGCGCCAGCAGGGACTCCAGGGCCTCTCCCGGGGGCCGGCTTTGGCCGATGCCAAAGAGCGCATCGATCCAGAGGGCCGGATCACTGGGGTCGGGCGGGCTGCCCAGCTGGGGAATCCCCAGCCAGAGGGCCTGGCGCAGGTGGTTCTCGGTGAGGGGCTTGCGCCGTTCAAAGGGAGACCAGAGCCGTACGGGGATGCCGGCGAGCTGCAGCTCGCGGGCGATGACCAGGCCATCGCCGCCGTTGTGGCCGGGGCCGACCAGCACCAGCGCCCCTCGCGCTTGAAGCTCTGGCCAGAGATCGGGTTCCTGCAGCCGCCGGCTGATGGCCAGGGCGGCCTTCTCCATCAGCGCCTCCACCGGCAGGCCGTTCTCGAAGAGCACCTGCTCGAGTCCGGCCATCTGCTGGCCGCTGACCAGCAGGTGCTCGGCGTCGCGTGGGGGCCAACAGGACGAGGCCAAAACAGCACTGACGGCGTCAGTTCCATGATGGAGAGAACAGCCACCGTTGGCATTGGCGCGCTTCTCCGCTGTTCCCGTTGCATCTGAGGCCTCCGTGGCGGCAACGGAGGCGGGGGCACTGGCGATTGAGCGGCTGCGCCAGTGGCCGGGGGAGCACCGGGTGGCCGTGGGGCTGTCCGGCGGGGTGGACAGCTCCCTGACGGCGGCCCTGCTGGTGGAGGCCGGCTGGGAGGTGGAGGGGCTGACCCTCTGGCTGATGAGCGGGAAGGGCGCCTGCTGCGCCGAGGGTCTCGTGGATGCCGCTGGGGTCTGCGAGCAGCTGGAGGTGCCCCACCACGTGGTGGATTTCCGCGAGCACTTCAAGGAGCAGATCGTTGATTTCCTGGTGCAGGGCTACGAGGCGGGTGTGACCCCGCTGCCCTGCTCGCGCTGCAACCGGGAGGTGAAGTTCGGGCCGATGTTGCGCTGGGCCAAGGAGGAGCGGAAGATCGATCGGATCGCCACGGGGCACTACGCCCGGGTGCGCCACGGCGATCAGAGCGAGAACGGTCGCCATCAGCTGCTGCGCGGCTTGGACGAGCGCAAGGACCAGAGTTATTTCCTCTATGACCTGCCCCAGGAGGCCCTGGGTCGGTTGGTGTTTCCCCTGGGCGAGCTGACCAAGCCCGACACCCGCCTGGAGGCGGATCGTCATGGGCTGCGCACGGCCCAGAAGCCCGAGAGCCAGGACCTCTGCCTGGCGGACCACCACGGTTCGATGAAGGCCTTCTTGGATGCCTACCTGCCGCCACGCCCGGGGCAGATCGTGCTGGCCGATGGCCAGGTGGTGGGCGAGCACGACGGCATCGAGCACTTCACGATTGGCCAGCGCAAGGGCCTGGGGGTGGCCTGGAGTGAGCCGCTGCATGTGGTCCGCCTGGATGGCGCGATGAACCAGGTGGTGGTGGCCCCCCGCCGGGATGCGGCCCGCGGCGAGGCCGTGGTGGGCGCGGTCAATTGGGTCTCCATCGCGCCACCCACCGAGCCGCTCGATGTGGAGGTGCAGGTGCGTTACCGCAGTGGACCCCAGCAGGCCCGACTGATTCCCCTGCCGGAGACCGATTCCGACCGCGCGGCCGACCGACCGCACCGCTGCCGCCTGGAGTTCGCCGAGGAGCAGTTCTCGATCACCCCGGGCCAGGCGGCGGTGTTCTACGCCGGCGAGATGGTGCTGGGGGGTGGCTTAATTCAGCGCGATCACCAGTAGGGATCACTCGCCAGCTCCACGCTCAGCTCACCGCTTTTACTGGCGGGAACGGTGGCGATGCAGGCCCGGATGGTCTTGCCGTTGACATCGATTTCGCAGGCGCCGCAACTGCCGCCGAGGCAGCCCGTGGGGATTGAGAAACCGGCCTCGCGCGCAGCCTGCAGCCAATCCTTCCCCGCACTGCAGCGGGTCTGCTGTCCATTGGGCCACTGGATCAGGACGTCCTTCATGGCTTGAGCAGGGGCTCCAGGTTGACGTGTTGCTCGAAGGCATCGGCGAGGCGATCGAGCAGTGCCTCCCGCTGACGGCTGTGGTGAGGTTGGCGTTCGCTAAGCAATGGCAACCCCTTACGCGCCCTGAGCTGGTTGAGCCAGCGCCGGCGCCAGGGGCCACTCTCAAAGACACCATGGAGATAGGTGCCGGCGATACGGCCTGAGACCCATCCCAGGGACTCATTCTCCGCCAGGGTCTCGCACGCTTCGATCGCCTTGGTGGCTCCCCGGTGCAGTTCAAAGCCCTCCAGTAGCGCAGGCTCTGATCCTTGGGGCCATCGCGCCGGACTGCTGCATTGCCGCAGCGCCTTGACCTCTCCAAAGACCGTGCGTAGCGGCAGGAGCCCTAGGCCGCCGTGGCTCGAGCCGGCGCCCCCTTCGAGGCCCTGGGGATCGTGGAGTTCGCGCCCCAGCAGTTGCATGCCGCCGCAGATGCCCAGCACGGCTCCGCCCTGGGAGGCATAGGCCGAGAGTTGCTCTCCCAGGCCACTGACCTGTAGGGCCGCCAGATCCCGCAGGGTTTGTTTGCTGCCGGGCACCACCACGGCATCAGGGCGCCCCAGCTCCTGGCCCGGAGCAATCCAGTTGAGCTGCACCGTGGGCTCGGCCTCGAGGGGATCGAGATCGGAGAAGTTGCTCAGGGAGGGCAGCTTGAGCACAGCGATCTCCAGCTCGGCCCCGCGTTTGCGCCCGCGGCGCTCCAGCAGATCGAGGGAGTCCTCCGGCGGGAAGAGTTCATCCAGCCAGGGCATGACGCCGAGTACGGGGATGCCGGTGTTGGCCTCGAGCCAGCGGCGGCCCTCATCAAAGAGTTCGCGGCGCCCGCGGAAGCGGTTGATCAGTAGACCTCGAATCAGCGGCCGCTCGACCGGACGCAGCAGCGCCAGGGTGCCGACCAACTGGGCAAAGACGCCGCCCCGCTCGATGTCGGCCACCAGCAGGCAGTTGGCCCGCAGGTACTGGGCCAGGCGCAGGTTGGTCAGGTCCCGTGGTTGCAGGTTGACCTCGACCGGACTGCCGGCTCCCTCCAGCACCAGCCGCCCGCCGGGGTGACTCGCCTTGAGGTCGCTAAGGCCCTGGCGAATGGCGGCCCAGCCGGGGCGGAACCAATCGCGGTAGTAGTGCTCGGCGCGGCAGCTGCCGACCGACTGCCCCAGGTGGATGACCTCACTGGTGCTGTCCCCCTGGGGCTTGAGCAGTACGGGGTTCATGGCACAGGCGGGCTCCAGTCCAGCCGCCCAGGACTGCAGGGCCTGGGAGTAGGCCATCTCGCCGCCGGCCTGATCCACCCAGGCGTTGTTGCTCATGTTCTGCCCCTTGAAGGGCAGGGGCGTCTCCCCCCGGCGCCGCAGCACCCGGCAGAGGGCGGCCGTCATCAGGGACTTGCCGGCACCGCTGCTGGTGCCCAGCACCATCAAGGGGGTGGGGTTG
>NZ_JAFMFX010000118.1:0-2559 GCF_017855895.1 Vulcanococcus sp. CPBay_Sum15L08_68
TTCTTGGATTCAAGAAATCCCCTCGACGTATCACGCCAAGATCACAACCCTGAGCGAGAAAGCCTCGGAGGTTGATCAGCTCAAGGCCAGGATTCAGGCTTTGGAGGATGAAAACGAAGACCTCAAGCGCAAGCTCGCGATTGCCTCACCGCAATAGCGTCCTAAGAACTGCTAAGGCCGATGGACGTGTTGTTCCTGGTCTCTAGCGTGCGTCCGTAGCCAGAACTTGTGGAACGCAGGTCATGGGTACGGGATGTAGCGCCGCCGGTAGGAGTACCGGCGGTTTTTTATTGGCGAAAGCATTGATTACTTGTCAGGTGTGCATCAGCCAACCCAGTTCGGGCTGTGCTTGATCACAGCAGTGCAGAACTGCAGGAGCTCCTGCGCCGTCATGTCGTGTTTGGCGTCATTCGTGCGCCAGGCGCAGATCACAAAGTCCGGTTCCGGTTGCTTGGAGGGTTGATCAAGGGTGGGGAGCATCGCGTAGCGCTTCTTGCTCTCACCTTTGCCCGTGGCCGCATCGCGGTTGTCGTAGGTGCCGATCAGCTCCCAGGCGAGCCATTCCCCGGTCCAGTGGTCGCGGCCTTCTGAGGCCAGCACCGCCTCGTGGATCGCCAGGCGGTACTGCTGCACGTTGCCCACGCCACCGCGTTTCTGGTCTCGCTTGGACAACGTCACCGCCTTGCGCTGCACCCAGCCCGGGTAGGTGCCTTTCGCGGCATCCGGCATCCAGTCGGGGGCGGGGGTGTTCATCGTGAAGCCTCCTGATCTAGGCCCGCTGGGCACTCATCGCCTTGTAGCCCGGGTACTGGTGTTCAGCGATGGTCCGTGCTTCGGCTTGGGTGTGGGCCTGCACTTGAACCTGCAGGGTGCGGCCCTTATCGATCAGCTTCACCGCCCAGGTCGCCTGTGCCATCGCCCTAGTCCCCGCTGCTGAAGTTCAGCACCAGATCACCGGCGTCATCGCGCTCGATCGTGAACTTGAAGGAATCGACCGTGCCGCTCCAGACCCCTTCCTCGGGATCGGCCGACTCCCCGCGCTGTTGGGAGACGTCGTGGTCAAAGAGCTGCTCAAAGACATGGGCCGCGACGATCGCCGCCTGGTCCTCATCCATCTCATCGAGCTCATGGGGCTCGACCGTGCAGCCCTCGAGGGTCTCGGCATCAAGCACGTTCCCCGATCCCAGATCTTCCACGAGGGCCAGCAGTGCGTCGTCCATCGGTTCAGGGTGCCTGCCCTCATGGTGAATCCAGCGGCCCCGGCCGTCCAGGGTTGCTGCATGCAAATCCAGGCGTCCTCGCCAACATGGAGTGAGTGCGGTTGGTCTTGGATGCGACGTCTCCTCTCGCTGGCCGGGATCAGCCTGGCTCTGGCCCTGAGCGGTTGCGGCGGCAGCTCTCCCAAGACCACGGCCAGTGGCGCGCCGGCCATCACGGCTCCGATCACGATTGAGCTGGATCAGAACATCCCCGCCAAGAGCCAAGGGGTGATGGTGCGCGGCGATGAGCGCACCACTTTTCAGGTGGGCTTTGGCCGGCTTGGGGTGACCTGTGCCAAGACCCGTTTCGAGGAGGGCTACACCCCCCTGGGTTCCTTCAAGGTCAACGCGATCCTCAGCAAGGACCGCTTTGAGATGGATCCCAAGCTGATCGCCCAGTCCGGCAAGAGCAAGGCGGAGCTCAAGGAGACGCTCTTCAAGAACATGAACGCCATCGACTTCAAGGGCGATGGTGAGGTCGGTGAATACGGAATCGGCTACATCAGCCTGGAGCCGATCGACAGCGTCAAGCAGCCCTTTGCCTTCAACACCTACGACGGCAAATTCCGCTGGTACAGCTTCGCTATCCACGGCAGCAACAACGAACAGCGCATCGGCGAGCAGGTCACCGGCGGCTGCCTGAACGTCTCTGAACCCACCCTCAAGGCGATGCTTGCCTCGGTGCAACTCGGCGATCAGGTGGAGGTGAAGACCGATGGCCCCTGTACCCCGTAGGCCGCTGACCATCGATCACGCCCAGCGCGTGCGGAGCCTCTGGACAGCCTGGTTTCTGTGCCTGCTGTTTCACACCGATCTGGGATTGATGCCGCTTTTCCATGGCCTCTCCCCTGAGATCGAGAGCCATGTCGCCACCGAACGTCTGCCCCTGGTGTTCTGGGCGATGCTGCTCTACTTCCTCGTTCCTCTTGGGGCCTATGTCCTGAGCAGCTACGCCTCCAGTGCCCCGGGCTGGCGGCGCTGGCGCTGGTTTCAGTTCGGTCTGAGTGTCGTCTACACCCTGACCAACACTGCCCATTTCGTCGTTGACATCCTGATCCCTGATTCGCGCTCCGATCAGGTGTTGCTGATGGCAGTGATGTTGGTGCTGGGGTTACTGATCAACGTCGAGAGCTGGCGTTGGTGCCACACCAAATCGTCGTGGCAGATTTGAAGCAGTGCCCTGAGCTGCGATGCCCCTGATCAACGTGCGTACCTCGTTGCCTGAGCTGGCCGATGCCGCTGGGTTGCTGAAGGAACTCTCGGCGGCTCTGGCCCAGCAGACCGGCAAGCCGGAGTCCTA
>NZ_JAFMFX010000119.1:0-2532 GCF_017855895.1 Vulcanococcus sp. CPBay_Sum15L08_68
TACAGTTTTCTGATCTGACTCCCTTTTCGACTTGGGGCGTCTGTCGCGACAGTGCCGTAGACCGGCCTCGTAGCCGGAAACGAATCTGCGCTTTGACTCCCCTTCTGGTTTATCCAGGTCGGAATCTGGGGCAGAACGGCACAGCGGTTCACCCCATTGCAGCGCAGTTGACGTCGCCTCTGGTCAGATCCAGATCGCGCGTGATCATGGGCTCCCTGTTTTCTTGGCTCCCAATGAAGTCCCTGTCTGTTCTGGCCGGGCTCACGCTTGCGTTCAGCACGGTCCAGGTGAGCCCCGCCTGGGCTCAGCAGGATTCCCAGCCTGGTTACTCCAAGACCAGCACGTGCTTTAAGGACGAATACCGAGAGGAGTACGTCCCCGGAACGAAAGAGAAACCGGGCTACGTCAAGAAGTGGAGCGAAAAGGTCGAGATCCCCTGCACGACGCCTCCAAAGCCGACGGCCTCAGAGAAGGTCGACGACAACAGCTGCATCGAAGGCTCCGTCATCGGTGGTCTTCTCGGCGCGGGTGCTGGGGCTGCTCTCTCCCGCGGCAACGGACGCTGGATCGGCGTTCCAGTGGGTGCAGCAGCAGGCGCCTTGGTGGGTTGCCAGGTCGATGGCGGCTGATGCCCTTGCGCTCAAATGAGGTGTGAGAGAGGCAGTGAGCGTGACCCCACCCACCCCATCAAGCAACCACGCAAGACAGGGTCTCCCCCTCACCCACAAACAATAGACAGGACCAGTCCCTCAAGGCTTCAGCGGGGCTGCCCC
Organism: Vulcanococcus sp. CPBay_Sum15L08_68; assembly: GCF_017855895.1. Classification (NCBI taxonomy): domain Bacteria; kingdom Bacillati; phylum Cyanobacteriota; class Cyanophyceae; order Synechococcales; family Synechococcaceae; genus Vulcanococcus; species Vulcanococcus sp. CPBay_Sum15L08_68. The sequence continues at coordinate 774 of NZ_JAFMFX010000119.1, forward strand.
CCTGGCTTTTTCTTCAGTTGCTCACGTCGATACAGCCGGAAGGGGGAAGTGTCTCTAGTTTCCGCGGATGATCTGGCAGCGGCTTCGATCCTTTTTCTCCTCCTCTGGGGCCTCAGTGGCCACCGTTGCGGAGCCTGCTGCCCAGCCGACGCCGGCTGAGGTCAGCACAGCTTCTGAACTTCAAACCATCGCCTTCTGGCGCTATCACGCCAGGCTGAGCTTTCACACCCCGCTGGCTTATCTGAAGCGGGATGGCCAGCAGCGTACGCAAAATCCTCCTGATCTTCAGCCGATTCAGCGCACTGGAAAAGGATGTGGCGAATGGATTCCTTATCGCCCTGATGGTTTTGTGGCCTTGGCTGAACTCAGTCAAGTTCAGATCGACTCATGGATGGCGGACTCTGGCGTTGAGCGTGAGCAGAAGCTCAGGCTGCTCATTCGGTTTCGCGAGATTTTTGAGAGCAAGGTGCTCCATGTCGATCAGAAGTTGATGCAGATCTATGCCCTGGTCGATCAGGAGACATTTCGATCGGTGTCCTCCAGCCTCAAGGGTGAGAGCTTTCCCGATGAAGTCTTCATTGCTGAACTGACCACACTGCGCGGTATCGGCCTTCAAAAGGCACAACTGCTCTGGAATGCCGGCCTGAGGACTCCGGCCATGGTTCAGGCGGCTGAAGACGCCGAGCTGCAGTCGATTCGTGGGATCGGTCCAAAGCTCATCGCTCAAATTCGCTCCCAGGAGGTGGCCTGAGGCGTCGCACGGATCTGCGGATCAGGTCTGCTCCCGCGCTTCCAGGGCCGAACAATCGCTGCTCGTAGTTCCTTGGAGGGTTGCCTGGTGGGCATTCGTCTTTGTTCGATGAAGACACCGTCATTCATCGCCACTCGCAGGCTGATCATCGCCAGCAAACCCAGGGGCTTCACGCAGGACTGATGCTCTCGTTGTGTTGTCCCGCGGGATAGCTCGAACTGGTGTGTCGATCGCTACGCCGTTATCAATAAGAACGGTGTCTTTGTGCGATTGGTCACTGATTGAGGTCGCCTCGCACCTGCAGTTTCAAAACTGGGTTGAACAGAGACCATCGTGCCCACCTCATTTAGTAATCCATGCTTGCTTCGCTTTTCTGATCCCAAGGCGGATTACCGCGGCATCTGGGTTTTTTATGACGCGAATCACCTCGGTGCCTATTCCGCCTGCCACGAACTGCTGGCTCACGGTGAGCCCATGCGTGTGGTGGAACAACGGGAACTCGAGAGCCTCCTTGAAGCCCGTCGCTTTAGTCAGCATTTGATCCTGCATGGATGGTCACCGCAGGTGATTCACTCGGAGCTGGGCTACCGGCTCATTGGTTTTTAACGCTCTACCGCTAGCTGGCGAGTGGGTGAGTTGTTCTGCACCAGCCCGGAGCATGCGTGCAGCGGGCACCCTTGGCACTTCGCTTGCGGTTGGTCGGTTTCTTCAATTCGCTGATCGCAGCTTGATCAGTCGATTTGTTGTTGTCGTTGTGTTGATCTGGGGCCATTGATGCCTCCCAGCGACAGCCAAAGCCTGCCAGCTCTTTCCGATTCGACAAGAGCAGCGTTTCTGCTCACTGACGCCGGCGTTTGCTGTTTCCAGACTTGAGTGCATCCGATGTTGGCGTGACCACGTGATGTCCCGGTTGCTGGTTGCTGTTGGCTTCAGTCTTGGCTTGTTTCTGGCCCCAGCGTTCGCGCAAAGCAGTTCTACGCCGTCCGCAGGGGGCCAAGAGCAGCTCAG
>NZ_JAFMFX010000054.1:0-11494 GCF_017855895.1 Vulcanococcus sp. CPBay_Sum15L08_68
CGTGCCCTGGCGATGCCGGGGGAGCCGGAGCGGATTGCTGCGGGTCCGGCCCTGCTGGCTCGCCGCTTTGGCCTGGACCGCAGCCATGACTGCTGCCCCAGCAGCCCTGCGCAGGGGCTTTGGCTGGCCCCTCGCTTGCCAGAGCTGAGTGAAGCGGAGCTGGTTCAAACCACCCGCATCGGCATCAGTCAGGGGCAGGACTGGCCTTGGCGCTGGTACCTCCGCAGCAGCCGCAGCATCAGTCGACGTGCCAAGGGAGATCGCAGTCCGCCCTTGGCTGAGGCCTGGGACGTGGCCTCTTGCGTCGCGGGCTTCTAGCCTGCTGTTGACGCTTGCCTCAGACCTTGAGCGACTGGACCCACCGCCATGTGCTGGATCTGGCGGCCTTCTCGCTTGAGGACTACACCACTGTTTTAGAGCTGGCCCAGCGGTTTCGGGCGATGCCCACCAGTGGCGCCCGCAAGCTGCCAGCCCTGCAGGGCAAGCTCGTCACCACCCTGTTTTTTGAGCCCAGCACCCGCACCCGCAGCAGCTTCGAGCTGGCGGCCAAACGGTTGTCGGCTGATGTCCAGAGCTTCTCTCCCTCCTCCAGTTCCCTCAGCAAAGGGGAGAGCCTGCTCGACACGGTGCGCACCTATGTGGCCATGGGAGCTGACTTGCTGGTGGTGCGTCACCGCTGCACCGGGATTCCCGCCTCGTTGGCCCACGACCTTGACCTCAGCGGTGATCGCGTGGCGGTCTTAAACGGTGGAGACGGCCTGCACAGCCATCCCAGCCAGGGACTGCTGGACCTGTTTTCCCTGGCGCGTCAGTTCAACCCCGAGAGCCCAACGCCTGAAGCGCTGCGGGGCCGGCGGATTGTGATCGTCGGCGACATCCTCCATTCCCGTGTGGCCCGCTCGAACCTCTGGGCCCTGACCGCCTGCGGCGCCGAGGTGGTGCTCTGCGGGCCCGCCACCCTGCTGCCGCAGGCCTTTGAGCAGTTCGTGGACGCCCCGCCGCCAGGGCAGGCCAGCGACCCAGTCGCCAAACGGGGCCGCATCCGGATCGAGCGCGATCTCGATCAGGCCTTGGTCGGCGCCGATGCCGTGATGACCCTGCGCCTGCAGAAGGAGCGGATGAACCAAAACCTGCTCACCAGCCTGGAGAGTTACCACCGCCGTTTTGGCCTCACCCATGGGCGCCTGCAGGGCAAGATTCCTGTGCTTCATCCCGGTCCGGTCAACCGTGGGGTCGAGATGAGTGGTGCTCTGTTGGATGACCCGGCGCTCTGTCTGGTGGAGGAGCAGGTCACCAACGGCATCCCGATTCGGATGGCCCTGCTGTATCTCCTGGCCGCCGGCTAGCTCAGAGCAGCTTGAAGCCTTCCAGCAGCAGGCCATAGCAAAACCCCACTCGGCTCATGTCCAAGAGCTGTAGACCCAAACGGTTGCTGGTGTTCCGCAGCAGTGGGCCCCTCAGGCGAATCGCGGCTTCGATCGCCAAGACGCAGAGCAGGGCAGCTGGGGGATCCAGAAAGGAGCGCGCGCCCGTGAGGGTGGCGATGGCATTCCCCAGGAAGAAGGTGCTCAGCAGCACGATCAGCAGCACCGAGAGCCGTCGCCAGGGATTGCTCGCCCAGCGCTCCAGGCGCGGCCAGGCTCCACCCAGGTTGCGCTGCAGCCTGGTGCGCTGAGGTGGGGGCGTCAGGGTCAGGGGAGTCGGTGCGGGCGGGTTGCCTTGAGGTTTACCGCAGGGGCATTAAAAAAGCCCGGGTATCCCCGGGCTGAGTGGATCAGCTGACTTCAGCTGTCGGCATCTTTGGCTTTGCGGCTGCCCTTGCCTTCCAGCAGTTCCAGCAGTGCCTCCATCTGGGCCATCACGCCCCGCACCTCGCCGGCTTCAGGCAGGAGACCGTCTTCCATCACGCCTTGATGCATCTCGCGCAGTTCTTGGCGGATGTAACGCAGGTGGCTCACCACTTGCTCGCGCTTCGACTGCGACATGAGCGGGAAAGGTCTCGAAAGCTAAACCCTTTTACCCCATCGCCCTTTAGCAGAGACTTGGCCGCAGCCAGCCCGTCAAACCCCACAAGGGTGGATCGCGGCCCTACTTCTGGCCGAACTTGGCCTTGGCGTCCTCGAAAAAGGCTTCGTCGATCACATCCAGGCCAGCCTCGTTGGCCATCCCTTCAATCCGTTTGCGGGCGGCTGGGCGCACAAAAAAAGGGATCTCCTTGAGCTTGGCCTCTGCTTCTGGTTTCCAGTTCATGGCCAGATCCGCACAGGGACTTCAAGGGTGGATGGAGAATAGGGGACTCGAACCCCTGACCTCTGCGGTGCGATCGCAGCGCTCTACCAGCTGAGCTAATTCCCCCGAAAGACCAGGAAGAATCCTTGTCCTGGCCAGAACTTATCAGTCTTCAACGGCCATGACCGCTTCCCCTTCCATCACCCCTGAGTTGATCGCTGCCCAGACCGAGGCCTCGATGGAGGAACTGGGGCGTCGTTTGGATCAGGACGACTACCCCAGTCCGTTTGCGGCCTTGAACGATTGGCACCTGCTCCGTGCCATCGCCATTCACCGTCCGGAGCTGGCGCGGCCCTACGTGCACCTGGTGGATCAAGAGCCCTTCGATGAGGACTGAGTCCTTGGCTGATCCCCTCAAGGGGCGTCGCGTTCTGGTCGGGATCAGCGGCAGCATCGCCGCGGTCAAGCTCCCGCTGGTGGTCAGTGCTTTGGCCAAGCGCGGCGCCGAGGTGCGTTGTGTCCTGACCCCCAGCGCTGCGCAACTGGTCAGTCCGGTGGCCCTGGCCAGCCTCAGCCGTCAGCGCTGCTATCTGGACGCCGACCAGTGGAGTCACACCGCCGCCCGCCCGCTGCATGTGGAGTTGGCCGAGTGGGCAGAGCTGGTGCTGCTGGCCCCGTTGTCGGCCACCAGCCTGGGCCGCTGGGTCTACGGGCTGGGCGACACCCTCCTGGCCTCTCTGCTGCTGGCCACGGAAGCGCCAGTCCTGGCGGCTGCGGCGATGAATACAGCCATGTGGGCTTCACCGGGGGTCAGCCGCAATTGGCAAACCCTCCAGGACTTCGAGCGGGTCTTGCCCTTGGGGCCCGGCGCCGGACTGCTGGCCTGTGATCGCGAAGGGGCTGGGCGGATGGCCGAGCCTGAATCCCTGCTGCTGGCGCTGGAGTCCCTGGCGCTCTGGGGTTGGCAGCGCGATTGGCAGGGACGTCGGCTGCTGGTGAGTGCTGGCCCCACCCGCGAGTGGTTTGATCCAGCCCGTTGCATCACGAATCCCAGCAGCGGTCGCATGGGGGTCCTGCTTGCCCAGGCCGCTCGTCTGCGCGGGGCTGAGGTGGATCTGGTGCATGGGCCCCTCCAGCTCGAGCCGGCTTGGCTCGATGGTCTGCACTGCCATCCGATTGAGACCGGAGCGGAGCTGCAGGCGTCCCTCGAGGCGCTTCAGCCCAAGGCCGATGCGATTGCGATGGCCGCGGCTGTTGCGGACCACCGCCCGAAGCAACGCTTCAGCCACAAACCCGACAAGCAGGACCTAGCGCTGGCGATGGAGGCGGGTTGGGAGCCCATCCCGGATGTTCTGCGGGGACTGGTCGAGCGCCGTCCGGCTGGGCAAGGGATCCTCGGCTTCGCGGCCCACACCGGGGATGTGCTGCCTCAGGCCCAGGCCAAGTGGGCTCGCAAGGGATGCGATCTGCTCTTCGCGAACCCGATTGATCGGCCGGGAGCAGGATTTGGTGGCCTGACCAATGAGGGCTGGATCCTTGGCCCTGGTGAGGCGGTTCAGCGGGTTGAACCGATGGGCAAGCTCGCCTTGGCGCATCGGCTGCTGACCGCTCTGGCGGCCTGTTCAGGCGGCCATGGCTGAATCGTCGTCGTTCTGAAGCAGATCCATAAAGGTGCGGAGCTGCAGGCGGGGGATGTAGGGCCAGCCGCCGCTTTTCTCCATGCCCTTCAGCAGGTTGAAGAGCTCGCCGCGATCAGAAGGGAGGCTGGAGCGGAAGGCACCGTCCTGGATCGTGCGGTGCAGCTCCTCGAGCCGGCGCAGCAGCAGGAGAAGGGCCTGTGCTTCACCATCCACCTCGGCGGCCAGCTCTTCGAGGCTCTCCAGCTCTGAGCTCAGGCGGGCTTCCCAGTCGCCTCGGACCAGGCTCTCGTCGATCTGTGTGGTGGTGCTGGCGTCGCTCATAAAGGAATTCAATCGGCCGCTCTCGCATACAGGTTGTTGAGAGCCGCGACATGGTACGCGGAATGGGCGTTTTGCACCGGTAGTATCCCGATCGGGCGTACCCCAATCCCTGAGGTTTTCCCCGCCAGACCGGTTTCTCCCCATGCGTTTCCGTCCTTTGCTGGCCGTCGTGCTGGCCCTTTGTTTGACCCTCGTGACCGCTTGCAGTGGCGGCGCGAAGGCTATTGATCGGGCTGATCTGACCTACGACGACATCCACAACACCGGTCTGGCCAACGACTGCCCGACCCTTCCTGACTCCGCCCGCGGGTCCATCCCCCTCGACAGCAACACCAAGTACCAGCTGCGCGAGGTCTGCATGCACCCCGCTGAGGTGTACGTGAAGGGCGAGCCCGCCAACAAGCGTCAGGAGGCCCAGTTCGTGGCCACCAAGATCCTGACCCGTTTCACCACCAGCCTCGATCAGGTCTACGGCGATCTGGCCGTGACCGGTAACGGCATCAACTTCAAGGAGCTCGGCGGCATCGACTTCCAGATCGTCACCGTGCTGCTGCCCGGTGGTGAGGAAGTGCCTTTCACCTTCTCCTCCAAGGAGCTCGACGCCACCGCTGATGGCGCCGCCATCAGCACCAGCACCGACCTCAACGGTGCTTATCGCGTTCCCAGCTACCGCACTTCCAACTTCCTCGATCCCAAGGGTCGTGCACTGACCACCGGTGTTCAGTACGCCCAAGGTCTGATTGCTCTGAACGGTCAGGACGATGAGCTGGCCCGTGAGAACAGCAAGCGCTACATCGACGGCACCGGTGAGATGAACCTCTCCATCACCAAGGTGGATGCCTCCACCGGTGAGTTCGCAGGCGTCTTCACCGCTGTTCAGCCCTCTGACACCGACATGGGCAGCCATGACCCTGTCGACGTCAAGATCGTTGGTCAGCTCTACGGCCGCCTCGAGAAGGCCTGATCTCCTTCCCGGTCTCAGAACGTTTGATCAGGGGGCTCTTCGGAGCCCCCTTTTTCATGGTTTCCCGAGTGCTCTGGGAGAATCGCCGGCATTGGATCCATCCCTCGCCGCCATGACCTCCGCAGCTGCAGCAACCCGTTCGGGTTTGATCGCTCCCCACGGCGGCACCCTTGTGGACCTGCGGGTGCCTGCCGATCAGCGTGATGCGCTCAAGGCCGGCGTGGATCACGTTGTTGAGTGCTCCGATCGCAATGCCTGCGACGTCGAGCTGCTGATGGTGGGTGGCTTCTCGCCGCTGCGCGGCTTCATGCACCAGGACGACTATCTCTCGGTGGTGGAGAAGAACCGCACCACCAGCGGCCTTCTCTTTGGCCTGCCGATCGTGATGGATACCGATCGCGATGACATCGCCGTCGGCCAAAAGCTGCTGCTGACCTATCGCGGTCAAGAGCTGGCGGTGATGACGGTCGAGAGCAAGTGGGAGCCCGACAAGGCCCGTGAAGCCGTCGGTTGCTACGGCACCTCCTCCCTGGAGCACCCTGCCGTGAAGATGATCGCCACCGAGCGCGGTCGCTTCTACCTGGGTGGCTCGATCCAAGGCCTGGAGCTGCCCGAGCGTGTCTTCCCCTGCAAAACCCCGGCTGAGGTGCGCGCCAACCTGCCTGAGGGCGAGGACGTCGTGGCCTTCCAGTGCCGCAACCCGATCCACCGCGCCCACTACGAGCTCTTCACCCGGGCCCTCGATGCCACCAACGTGAGCGATCAGGGCGTGGTCCTGGTGCACCCCACCTGCGGACCGACCCAGGACGACGACATCCCCGGTGCTGTTCGCTTCCAGACCTATGAGCGCCTGGCCGCTGAGGTGAACAACCCCCGCATCCGTTGGGCCTACCTCCCCTACTCGATGCACATGGCTGGGCCCCGGGAGGCGCTGCAGCACATGATCATCCGCAAGAACTACGGCTGCACCCACTTCATCATTGGCCGCGACATGGCTGGCTGTAAGTCCTCCATCAGCGGTGAGGACTTCTATGGCCCGTATCAGGCCCAGGACTTCGCCCGTGAGAACGCTCCTGAACTGGGCATGGAGACCGTGCCGTCCTTGAACCTCGTCTACACCGAGGAAGAGGGCTACGTGACGGCTGAGCACGCCGATGCCCGCGGTCTGCACATCCGCAAGCTGAGCGGCACCCAGTTCCGCCAGATGCTGCGGGGCGGTGAGGAAATCCCCGAATGGTTCGCCTTCAAGAGCGTTGTCGAGGTTCTGCGTTCAGCAGCCTGAGTCCGGTTAACATTCCTTAATCACTGTCCTCGAACAAGCGGAGAAGCAAGTGAAGAAGCGCTGGCGCAATGCGGGGCTTTACGTCCTCCTAGCCGTAGTGGTGATCGCCGTTGGCACGGCCTTCCTGGATCGTCCTGATCCCGCCAATGCGCCGCGCACCCTCCGCTACAGCGACTTCGTGGAAGCCGTTGAAGCCAACGAGGTCTCCCGTGTGCTGATCGCTCCCGATCGGGGCACGGCCCAGGTGGTGGAGAACGACGGCCAGCGCGCCGTGGTCAACCTTGCCCCTGACAAGGACCTGCTGAAGCTCCTGGAAGGTCACAAGGTCGACATCGCCGTTGAGCCCTCCCGTCAGCCCCAGGCTTGGCAGCAGGCCATTGGTTCCCTGATCTTCCCCCTGCTGCTGCTGGGTGGCCTGTTCTTCCTGCTGCGCCGCGCCCAGGGCGGTGGCGGCAACCCCGCGATGAACTTCGGCAAGAGCAAGGCCCGGGTTCAGATGGAGCCCGAGACCCAGGTCACCTTTGGTGATGTGGCCGGCATTGAAGGCGCCAAGCTCGAGTTGACCGAGGTCGTCGACTTCCTCAAGAACCCCGACCGCTTTACCGCCGTCGGCGCGAAGATCCCCAAAGGTGTCCTGCTGGTGGGTCCTCCCGGTACCGGTAAGACCCTTCTGGCGAAGGCCGTTGCCGGCGAGGCCGGTGTCCCCTTCTTCTCGATCTCCGGTTCGGAGTTCGTCGAGATGTTCGTTGGTGTGGGCGCCAGCCGCGTTCGTGACCTGTTTGAGCAGGCCAAGAAGAACGCCCCTTGCATCGTCTTCATCGACGAGATCGACGCCGTCGGTCGTCAACGCGGCGCTGGACTCGGCGGTGGCAATGACGAGCGTGAACAAACCCTCAACCAGCTCCTGACGGAGATGGATGGCTTTGAGGGCAACACCGGCATCATCATCGTCGCGGCAACCAACCGCCCTGACGTTCTGGATGCAGCACTGATGCGTCCCGGTCGTTTCGATCGCCAGGTGGTCGTCGATCGCCCGGACTACGCCGGTCGTCTCCAGATCCTTGGGGTCCATGCCCGCGGCAAGACCCTCTCCAAGGACGTTGATCTCGACAAGATTGCCCGCCGGACCCCTGGCTACACCGGCGCCGATCTCGCCAACCTCCTCAACGAAGCCGCGATCCTGGCGGCTCGCCGTCAGCTCACCGAAGTCTCCATGGACGAGGTGAATGATGCGATTGAGCGGGTCATGGCTGGTCCTGAGAAGAAGGACCGGGTGATGAGCGAGAAGCGCAAGCGCCTTGTGGCCTATCACGAGGCCGGTCACGCCTTGGTTGGCGCCCTGATGCCCGACTACGACCCGGTGCAGAAGATCTCGATCATTCCCCGCGGTAACGCTGGTGGTCTGACCTTCTTCACCCCCAGTGAAGAGCGCATGGAGTCCGGTCTCTACTCCCGCGCCTATCTCCAGAACCAGATGGCTGTTGCCCTGGGTGGCCGGGTTGCCGAAGAGATCGTCTATGGCGAAGACGAAGTCACCACCGGCGCCTCCAACGACCTCCAGCAGGTGGCCCGGGTGGCCCGTCAGATGGTCACGCGCTTTGGCATGAGCGATCGCCTCGGTCCTGTGGCCCTGGGCCGCAGCCAGGGCGGCATGTTCCTCGGCCGTGACATCGCAGCTGAGCGTGACTTCTCGGAAGACACCGCCGCTGCGATCGATGAAGAGGTCAGCTTGCTGGTGGCAGAGGCCTACAAGCGGGCGATCGCCGTTCTCAACGGCAACCGCAGCGTTCTTGATGAGCTCGCTGAGATGCTCGTTGAGCGCGAGACGGTGGATGCTGAGGATCTGCAAGAGCTGTTGATCCGCAGCGATGTCCGAGTTGCTGAATACGTCTGAGGTCTTCGCCTCAGATCCCTCTGGGCTTCTCAGGGGATTGCACCGCCAGCCTGTGCTGGCGGTGCTTCGTGTTTCTGAGCTTCAGCAGGCCCAGCACCAACTGAACCTGCTGGTTGATGCAGGTCTGCGCCATGTCGAGTTGGCGGTTGCGCTCACTCCCGCCTGGGTTGAGTTGGCGATGGAGCTGCGCCAGTCTTTTCCGTCACTGCGCCTGGGTGCTGCGTCGGTGCGATGCCTGAAGGGATTGGCGGCGGCTCAATCCGCCGGTTTGGACTATGTCGTCTCGCCCATCCTTGAGCCTGAGCTTTTGGCGAAAGCGCAACAGGCCGGGATCACCTTGATTCCTGGTGTCTACACCCCGTCGGAAGTGGCACGGGCCCAGGCCTTGGGTGCGCCCGCGGTGAAGCTTTTCCCGGCCAGCAGCCTGGGTCCGAGCTATTGGAACTCGCTTGCAGGACCCCTGTCGCCATTGCCCTATTGCATTGCGGCAGGAGGGTTGTCAGCCCTGGATGCACGTCTCTGGTTGGAGTCCGGAGTCGATGCGGTGGCCTTGGGAGGGAGCTTGTTTGAGACGTCTCAAGGCCCACAGCAACCCCTGCAATTGCGGCCAGGGTTGACGGCGCTGCTGGCATGGCTCGAGCAGCGCGCCAATGGCGACTTGTTGTCAGGTTGAGTCCAGAGTGTTACTCATGGGATAGACGTCTTTCGACCTATGTCTCAACTCACCATCAAGTTGAGCGATAAAGCTGATGCTCTGATCGCTCAGCTCCAAAAGGAGATTTTCAATCGCCGCCGCAAGAAAGTCTCTGCAGCTGGGGTCGTCGAGACCCTGGTTGAAAGCGGAGCCAAGTCGCAATCCGACAAGCGTTTCGCGACCTCTTGGAAAAACCTCATTTCCGACATTGAGAAAGCGGCCAAGCTCGCCAATGCCCATGGCGCCAAGCCCGCGAACCTCTCGGATGCGGAATGGGCTCTGATCCTGAGCCACCGCAGCCGCAGCACCATCAGTAAAGCGGCGCCCAAGAAAGCCGCCCCCAAGAAGACCGCTGCCAAAAAGGCATCGGCAACCACCACCAAGCGGGCTGCCGCCAAGGCCAAGCCTGCGGCGAAAGCCACAGCGGTGAAGAAAGCGGCTCCGAAGAAAGCTGCGAGCACTGCCGCGAAGGCCAAGCCTGCAGCTGCCGCGAAATCCAAGGTTGCGCCCAAGGCCAAGCCGGTTGCGAAAAAAGCAGCACGCAACCCGGTGAAGAAGACCGGGGCCACCCGCGGTGGCTCAGTGGCGAAGCGGATGGCGAAGGCCGTCGGCCGTTTGGGTTCCGCACCCTCGACCAACGGCAACAACGGCGCTGCTCAGCTGACCAGCCTGCGTTGATCCGCTCTCACCAGAGGCTGCACTGACCCTGCTGCCGCAGCAGGTGATCAGCCAGCACAAGGGCGACCATCGCCTCCACCATCGGTACGGCCCTGGGCAACACGCAGGGGTCGTGCCGACCTTTTGCTTCCAGGGTCGTGGCCTCACCCCGGGCATTGATCGTTTGTTGGGCCTTGCGGATCGTGGCCGTTGGCTTGAAGGCCACGCGGATCACGATCGCCTCGCCGTTGCTGATCCCCCCCTGAATTCCGCCAGAGTTGTTGGTGGCGGTGTGCAGGCTGCCATCTCCAGTGGGCAAGAACGCATCGTTGTGTTCGCTGCCCTTGAGCAAGGTTCCGGCAAATCCGGAGCCGATCTCAAAGCCTTTGGTGGCCGGTAGGGACATCACCGCCTTGGCCAGATCGGCCTCAAGCTTGTCGAAGACGGGCATGCCCAAGCCGGCGGGTACGCCGCGAACCACACACTCGATCACGCCACCGCAGGAGTCCCCTTCCCGCCCGATGGCTTCGATCCGCTCGATCATCCGCTCCGCAACAGCGGCATTGGGGCAGCGCACGATGTTGCTTTCGACGGCCTCAAGGGTCACCGCTGCTGGATCGATCTCGGCCTCGATGTCATGAATGCGTTTGACCCAGGCCACCACTTCTGTGCCGTGGGCTTTGCTCAGCAGCTGCTTGGCGATGGCCCCAGCGGCGACCCGACCGATCGTCTCCCGCGCTGAGGCGCGCCCGCCACCACTGCGGGCCTGGATGCCGTATTTCGCTTGGTAGGTGGCATCGGCGTGGGAGGGGCGGAAGGCCACCTCCATCTCCTTGTAGTCCTGGGGACGCTGGTCTTTGTTGCGCACCACCATCGCGATCGGGGTGCCGAGGGTGACCCCATCGAGCAGACCACTGAGGACTTCCACCCGATCGTCTTCTTTGCGGGGGGTTGTGATCTTGCTTTGGCCTGGTTTGCGTCGATCCAGCTCGGCTTGGATCGCCTCGAGGTCGAGTTCCAGTCGCGGCGGACAACCCTCCACAATCACGCCAACCCCGCCGCCGTGGGATTCGCCGAAGGTGCTGATGCGGAAGAGATCGCCGAAGCTGCTTCCCATGGGCTGAGTGCGCTGGTGCGAGCCTACAAACTGGGCTTTGGTTGCAGCAGCGTTCGGTCTTGAGGAAGCAGGAGCGCGCGGCGCTGATCATGCAGCGCCTTGAGGAGCATTACCCCGAGACGCCGGTCCCGTTGGACCACAGCGATCCCTTCACCCTGTTGATCGCTGTCTTACTCAGTGCCCAGTGCACGGATAAGAAGGTCAACGAGGTCACGCCAGCCCTCTTTGCGGCTGGAGCAACACCCCAGGCCATGGCGGCGCTGCCTGAGTCCGAAATCCTGGGCCACATCAGACAGCTGGGCTTGGCGAAAACCAAGGCTCGCAACGTCAAGCGTCTCGCGGAGCTGCTGCTGGAGCGCCATGGGGGTGAGGTCCCCGCCAGTTTTTCAGCCCTCGAGGCGCTGCCGGGGGTGGGCCATAAGACCGCCAGTGTGGTGATGGCTCAAGCCTTCGGGGTCCCGGCTTTTCCCGTGGACACCCACATCCACCGCTTGGCCCAGCGCTGGGGCTTGAGCAGTGGCGTCAGCGTGGCTCGCACTGAAACGGATCTCAAGCGGCTGTTCCCCAAGGACGCCTGGAACAAGCTGCACCTGCAGATCATTTTTTACGGCAGGGAGTTCTGCACGGCTCGTGGTTGTGATGGGCGGGTCTGTCCCCTCTGTCAGGAGCTCTATCCCAACCGCCGCAGGCCTGTGA
>NZ_JAFMFX010000009.1:0-41961 GCF_017855895.1 Vulcanococcus sp. CPBay_Sum15L08_68
AAAACGCGGCTGTGTTGAGCATTGAGGGCCTCCCGCATGTTCAAGCCGCGCTGGTTGAGCAGCAGATGATCAAAACGGCGCCTGGGGATCGCCATGGGCATCACGATCGTGAATTGACTCCCGGGGCAGCGGGCCTCCTCCTCGGCCACGAACTGGGCAAAGGGATCGATCAAGGAGGCGAAGGGACTCTCCAGCAGGCGCAACTCAAATTGAGGCGCATCGCCCACCAGTCGATGCCAGCGCAGGCGCAAGGCCTCGAAATCGTCCTCGGGTTCACAGACCCAGACGCCGATCACGCGATCAGACACTTGGGCCGCGTAGCGCAGGGCCTCCAGGGTCGGACGGCTCCAGGAGGCCAACCAAACGATGCTCTGGTTCTCCAAGGGATCGCGCCGATCTGGCCAGGGGACTGAGCAGTCCTCCCCTGGTTTCAGCTCAATCGCCTCATAGACCCGCTTGTAGCGGCGCCCAATGCCGGCCAATCCCCAGACCAGCAGGGGGAGAAGCAGCACGACGATCCAGGCGCCCTCATCAAATTTGCTGACGACAATCACGGCGAACACCACCCCGGTGGTGAACGCCCCGAGAGCGTTCAGCGCTAGGCGGCCGCTCCACCCCTGGCCCCGCCGCACCCACCAGTGCTTGACCAGGCCCGCCTGGGACAGGGTGAAGGCCAGGAACACCCCCAAGGCGTAGAGATTGATCGCGACATTGGTGTTGCCGCGGCAGACCACGATCACCAGGGCTGAGACCAGCAGCAAGAGGCCGATGCCGTTCTGGAACACCAGACGATCCCCCAACCAAGCCATCTGGCGAGGCAGGTAGCGGTCCTTGGCCAGCAGTGCCGCCAGCCGGGGGAATCCAGCGAAGGCGGTGTTTGCCGCCAAGCCCAAGATCAACAACGTGCTGATCTGCAGGAACCAATAGAGAGGATTGCCGGGACCGAACACCCGCAGACCGATCTGGGCCAGAACGGTGCGATCGGGATTGGGGGCAATCCCGTAGAGATAGGCCAAACCGCTGACGGCCAGGAACAGCAGCGCCAGCAACACCCCCATCACCAGCAGCGTGGCCTGGGCCCGGCGGGCCGAGGGCTCACGGAACACCTTCACCCCGTTGGCAATCGCTTCAATGCCGGTCATCGCCGAGCAACCGGCGCTGAAGGCCCGAAGAATCAAGAACAGGCCCAAGGGCTCCAGGGCTGCGATCGCCGGCGGTGCGTCCGGGCGAAAGCCATGGGCAAACACGATGTTCTGCAGACCAAACAGGGCCAGCAGCGCCACCATCACCACAAAGGCGTAGGTCGGCACAACAAACAGGCGACCGGCCTCCTTCAGACCCCGCAAATTGGCCCAACCCACAAGCGCCAACAGCAGCAGCGAGAGGCTGGTCTCATGGGCCAGAAGCCCTGGAAGCAGAGAGCTCAGGGCCTGGGCCGCCGCCATCAGACTCACCGCGGCGGTCAGGGTGTAATCCACCAGCAATGCCGCCGCCGCCACCAACCCCGCCCAGGCGCCGAGGTTCTCCCGGGCGACCACATAGGAGCCTCCCCCCTCGGGGTAGGCCTCAATCGCCTGGCGATAGGAGAGCACCACGATCGCGATCAGGCCGACGATGCAGACCGTGATCGGCAGGGACAGACCCAGGGCACCGCTGCCGGCCAGGAGCAAGACCCCCAGGGCGGCCTCCGTCGCATAGGCCACCGAGGAGAGGGCATCCGAGGAGAGGATCGGCAGCGCAATCAGGCTCGGCAGGCGCTGCGAATCCGATTCCCTGCGCGGCAGAGGACGCCCCAAAAGACGACGGGCAAACGAAAGCAACCCTGTGGCGCGCGGCTGGCCTCACCATGCCCCGATCTGCCCTTGCTGGCAGCCCATGGGCCGTGCCATGACAAAGACACCCCATCCGGGGGAGTCCATGCGCTCGAGCCTCAACGACCTACTGGAACAACTGGTGCTGCGGGGGTGGGCCAAGCTTGACCTTCCCGCCGGGGTTCCCAAAGTCACGCCCGATTGCCCCTGGTGGAGCATCGACCTGGGCCCAGTGACGACCGTTTCACTCCACCCGTGGTCCAACGGGCTCTTGGAGTTCAGCATCTGCGTCCTGATCGATGCTGAAGAGCAAATCCAGTCCTATGAACTGGAGTGCAATGCCATGCCCGTCCCCGTGGCCTTGATCAACTGGTGGGGGGGACTGGAGATCGCCCTAGAACAGAGCGAAGCGCTGAAAAACCAGCTGATCGCCGCCTGGGATCAAGAGATCAGCGCAGGCGGCGAGTTGCCCTGATCAACCGAAGCGGCGGCGGCCGTCATTGAAGCTGGAGAAGCTGGTGACCTCACCCCGGCGCGCCTCAGCGCCAGCGGTTTGAGCCAGTTTCCAGACATTGCGGCTGATGCGCCTAGCCCGCAGGCCGCCCCGCTCCACCTCGGCGCTGCCGGGACGGGCACCCATCAAATAAGTCACCTCTGCCGTCGACAGGGGCGCACCCGTTTGCAGGGCCAACTGGGTGAGCTCCAGGCGCTGGCGCAGGGAGGCGACATCACAGGCGCCACCGTCCTCGGACTCGTTCCAGACCCAGGGAAGCTCCCCTTGGGCCGCAAGCTTCTGCATCAGGCTCATGCTGACCAGAGCCAAAGCCTGGTCAGCATTGAGATCGCCGCCGTCTTGAACGGGAGCAGCGCCCTTCGCGGAGGCAGAAGGGGCAGAGCGCTTAGCAGCCACGGGCAGTCCTGCAGGGATGGCCGGACGGTACCGGCTCTCGCCCGGGGCGCAAGACCCCAGAGACCGGCGGACATCAACTGCGGCGCAACCAATCCGGGGCCTGCCCAAACCAATCACCGAGATCGCCTGGATCCTCCGGATCAGGCCGGAAGGCCGCTCCAGGGTCCACCTCGCCCAAATCCAATTCCGCCATCAAGCGATCGAGCCCCTGACTGGAGGCGGCCTGCTGGCGGCGCCGGGCCTGGCGCAACCAAGCCGCTACGGCATGGTCGCGATCGGCAAATTTTTGGAGGTAGATGCGTTCCTGCAACGACACCGCCTGGTCGGCGCCAATGCGGTGGACGATGTTCTGAAGACGGAGCCTGGTGGACGGTGTGAGCATGGCCAACGCACCGCGAATGAAGCCGTGTTAGCCAGGCCTCCCAGAGCGGTTGTGGCCTTCGCCACCGTTTTGCGCCCAGGTCATCGTGCGGAAACACAGCGGTAGAGCGGTAAGATCGCCGCGCTCCTCCCGCTGACCAGCAGAGGACCTCAACGTCTGTAGGGAGCAGCCCGACCCCTTGATTGAACGCAATCCCAGGCGACGAACTGCATCGGTGCAGATCACTGGCACCGACCTGGGATTCAGCGGCAGCGGCACCTCTTTGGATGAGCTGCACCCATCGGCCGCCAGCTGTGTCATCACGACCGACAGCGAAGCGCGGCTGGTCAGCCAGGCCAGCGCAGTCGAATCCATCGAGCTGCGGACCTACGTCTTTCTCGATTCACTCCAGCCCCAACTCGCCACCTACATGGGGACGGTGAGCCAGGGCTTCCTGCCCATCCCAGGCGATGCCTGCCTCTGGCTTGAGGTTTCCCCTGGCATGGCCGTGCACCGGGTGACGGACATCGCCCTCAAAGCCAGCACGGTGCGCCTGGGCCAGATGATCGTGGAGCGGGCCTTTGGCTCCCTCGCGCTGTATCACCGCGACCAGAGCAATGTGCTCCACTCCGGCGATGTCGTCCTTGAAGCCATCGGCAGCAGCGTCGAGCAGCGCACCCGCTGCAGCGTGACCTGGACCGAGGTCATCCGGGCGATCACCCCCGACCACGCCGTGCTGATCAACCGTCAGAACCGGCGCGGCTCGATGATTCAGGCCGGCATGAGCATGTTCATCCTGGAGACCGAACCGGCCGGCTATGTCCTGCTGGCCGCCAACGAAGCGGAAAAGTCCAGCAACATCACCGTGGTCGACGTCAAGGCCGTCGGCGCCTTCGGCCGACTGACCCTGGCCGGCTGGGAAGGGGACGTCAACGAAGCCGCTGCTGCTGCGATGCGGGCCGTCGAGCAAATCAACCGGCGCTCTGCCCGCTGAGTCAGCGCAGACCGAAGATTTGCTTCAACCCCGGGGCCAAGGCACGGGCCGCTTTACCCCGGGAGCCCAGTTTGTCCTTGAGGTGTTGCCCCATCTGGGCATAGGTCAGTCCTGCTTCCCGCACCCAGAAGATCGGGTCATAGCCGCCCCCTTGCCCCTGCGGGCTACTGAGAATCTCGCCGCGGCAGATCCCCTGGGACTCGAGCACAGGATTGCCCTCGGGATCGGAGAGCACCATGGCGCTGTTAAAGCTGCCGCTGCGGTAGGGGGTCGTTCCCAGTTCCTCCAGTAGGCGTTGAATGCGCTCGGGATCGGTGGCGGCATAGCGGGCGGAATACAGCCCAGGCGCACCACCCAGGGCATCGACCTCCAAACCAGAGTCATCAGCCAGGGCCCACTGGCCCGTGAGCCGGGCCACGCTGGAGGCCTTCAGCCGAGCGTTCTCGAGATAGGTGGTACCCGTTTCTTCGATCTCGAGTCCCTCGGGCTGCTGACGCACCTCGAGCGCAACGGCATCGAGCATCGCTTGGATCTCGGCCACCTTGTAGGGGTTGCCACTGGCAATCACCAAGATCGGCTGGGGCGTGCCAGATCGCATCCAATGACACCAGGGGCCGCCATTGTGCCGCCTAAGGGGGTGAGGCAGGTTGGGTTGAACATTCCACCCCAGACAAATCCAGGGGCACCTGCCTCCCTCAAACCGTAGGGATCCCGCCCCGCTCGCGCAATGGCACTGATGCCGGATGTGTGCACCACGGAACAGTTCGAACGCGGCCACCTAGCGTCAAACGGCAGCCCCTCTCTGCAGGTTCGTCGATGGACACCAGCCTGGTCCTGCAGAACCTGTTAACACCACCGGTTCTGTTCTTTTTCCTCGGTGTTTTTGCCGTGCTCTTGGGCTCGGACCTGGAGATCCCGGCACCCCTACCCAAGCTCTTTTCGCTGTATCTCTTACTGGCGATTGGCTTTAAAGGGGGCCTTGAGCTACAGCACAGCGGCATCAGCGGGCAAGTTCTGCCAACCATTGCAGCGGCGATCTTGATGTCGCTGGTCGTTCCCCTCTATTGCTTTGGGGTACTGCGCCTGAAGCTCGACCGGTTCAATGCGGCGGCCATTGCTGGGACCTACGGCTCCATTTCAGCGGTGACGTTTATTACCGCCGAAAGCTTTCTCGAAACCCAACACCTCCAGCACGACGGCTTCATGGTCGCCGCCCTGGCCTTAATGGAGTCGCCAGCCATCATTGTTGGCCTGCTCCTGGTGAAGTTGGCAGGCCCGCAGGAGAACCCCAACAGCGAAGGAATGCGCTGGGGGGCCGTCCTGCACGAATCCCTGCTGAATGGCTCGGTCTACCTGCTCGTCGGCAGCCTGCTGGTGGGTTTCCTCAGTGCAGGCCAGAGTCCGAGCAGCGTTGAAAAGATGCTGCCCTTCACCGACAAGTTGTTCTACGGCGCCCTCAGCTTTTTCCTGCTGGACATGGGGATCGTCGCCGCCCAGCGAATCCGTGATCTCCAAGCGGCAGGAAGCTTCTTGATCGGCTTCGCCCTGCTGATGCCGCTTTGCAATGCCCTGATTGGCACCTTGATTGCCCGAGGCCTGGGACTGGGGCCGGGCAATGCCCTGCTCTTTGTTGTGTTGTGTGCCAGTGCCTCCTACATCGCGGTGCCTGCGGCGATGCGCATGACCGTCCCTGAAGCCAATCCGAGCTTCTACATCTCAACCGCGCTGGGGTTGACCTTCCCCTTCAACATCGTGATCGGCATCCCCCTGTACATGGCGCTGATCAATCGCATCCTTCCCTCCGCAAGCTGACGCCATGAAACGGGTTGATGTCGTGGTGAGCGAGCGGGAGCTCACACCCATCCTCAAAGCAATTGAGGTGGCGGGTGCAGCGGGTTACTCGGTGATGAAGCACGTCACAGGGAAAGGACCCCATGGATCCGTCTCAGAAGCGATGGACTTCAGCGGCCTTGGCGCCAATGCCCACGTCGTGACGTTTTGCGAGCCCGAGGTTGTGGAGCAACTGCGAACCAAGCTCAAACCGCTGCTCGATTACTACGGCGGAGTGGCCTACGTCTCCGAGGCAGAAATGCTCTAGCTGCAGTGCTTTTGGAGACACCCAGAGGCGTCGCAACCGCCAGCTAGAGAAGCATCTCCAAAGTTTTGTGAGGCACTGATGAGCGCCGCTTATCAATGACTGTGGTGACGGTAATCGCGATTCAGCGCCAAATGTCTTGACTTACGGATCGTTGCCGAAGCATGGTTGCTGGCGAACATTCCACCCCTCCTCCAGGAGCAGGTAATGGCTAACGAAACCATGGGCATCGCCCTCGGCATGATCGAGACCCGGGGTCTGGTCCCCGCGATCGAAGCCGCTGACGCCATGACCAAGGCCGCCGAAGTGCGCCTGGTCGGTCGCGAATTCGTGGGCGGCGGTTACGTCACCGTTCTGGTGCGCGGCGAAACCGGTGCTGTGAACGCTGCCGTTCGCGCTGGCGCCGATGCCTGCGAGCGCGTGGGTGATGGCCTGGTGGCCGCCCACATCATTGCTCGCCCCCACCGTGAAGTGGAGCCTGCTCTCAACAGCAGCGCTGGCTTCGTTGGTTCGAAGGACTGAGGACTGAGCTAGGCCTCTAAAGGCCACTCATCTCTCTGACTTATTTCCCTCGACCCACTCGGAGATTCTCCATGGCTAAGAAGTACGACGCTGGGGTTAAGGAGTACCGCGACACGTATTGGACTCCTGACTACGTACCCCTCGACACCGACCTGCTGGCTTGCTTCAAGTGCACCGGCCAGGAAGGCGTTCCCAAGGAAGAAGTTGCAGCTGCTGTTGCCGCTGAATCTTCTACCGGCACCTGGTCCACTGTGTGGTCCGAGCTCCTCACCGACCTCGACTTCTACAAGGGCCGTTGCTACCGCATCGAAGACGTTCCTGGCGACAAGGAATCCTTCTATGCGTTCATCGCCTACCCCCTCGATCTGTTCGAAGAGGGTTCCGTCACCAACGTTCTGACCTCCCTGGTCGGCAACGTCTTCGGTTTCAAGGCACTGCGCCACCTGCGCCTGGAAGACATCCGCTTCCCGATGGCGTTCATCAAGACCTGCATGGGTCCCCCGAACGGCATCCAGGTCGAGCGCGACCGTATGAACAAGTACGGCCGTCCTCTGCTGGGTTGCACCATCAAGCCGAAGCTCGGCCTGAGCGGTAAAAACTACGGCCGTGTCGTCTACGAATGCCTCCGCGGCGGTCTGGACTTCACCAAGGACGACGAGAACATCAACTCTCAGCCTTTCCAGCGCTGGCAGAACCGTTTCGAGTTCGTTGCCGAAGCTGTGAAGTCCGCTGAGCAGGAGACCGGCGAGCGTAAGGGTCACTACCTGAACTGCACCGCCGCCACCCCTGAGCAGATGTACGAGCGGGCCGAGTTCGCCAAGGAACTCGGGCAGCCGATCATCATGCACGACTACATCACGGGTGGCTTCACCGCCAACACCGGTCTTGCACACTGGTGCCGTAAGAACGGCATCCTGCTGCACATCCACCGCGCCATGCACGCGGTGATCGACCGTCACCCCAAGCACGGCATCCACTTCCGCGTTCTCGCCAAGTGCCTGCGTCTCTCCGGTGGTGACCAGCTGCACACCGGCACCGTGGTCGGCAAGCTCGAGGGCGACCGTCAGTCCACCCTCGGCTACATCGACCAGCTGCGCGAATCCTTCGTTCCCGAAGATCGCAGCCGCGGTAACTTCTTCGACCAGGATTGGGGCTCCATGGGCGGCGTGTTCGCCGTGGCCTCCGGCGGTATCCACGTCTGGCACATGCCTGCCCTGGTGAGCATCTTCGGCGACGACTCGGTGCTCCAGTTCGGTGGTGGTACCCACGGTCACCCCTGGGGTTCTGCTGCTGGTGCTGCCGCTAACCGCGTGGCACTGGAAGCCTGCGTCAAAGCCCGTAACGCCGGTCGCGAGATTGAGCGCGAAGGCCGCGACATCCTCATGGAAGCCGCGAAGCACAGCCCCGAGCTGGCCATCGCCCTCGAGACCTGGAAGGAAATCAAGTTCGAGTTCGACACCGTCGACAAGCTCGACGTCAACTGATTTCGAAGCGATTGGGAATCGGAGTCAACATCCGTTGGCTCCATCCCATTCAGTGATCGGAACAGGACATCGAACCAAATCAAGGTTCATTCATTCCATCCATCTCAAGGAACCCCATGCCTTTCAAGAGCACCGTGGGTGACTACCAAACAGTCGCCACCCTGGAGACCTTCGGCTTCCTCCCGCCGATGACCCAGGACGAGATCTACGACCAGATCGCGTACATCATTGCCCAGGGTTGGAGCCCGCTCGTTGAGCACGTCCACCCCAGCCGCTCCATGGCCACCTACTGGTCCTACTGGAAGCTGCCCTTCTTCGGTGAGAAGGATCTGAGCGTCATCGTGAACGAGCTCGAAGCTTGCCACCGCGCTTACCCCGACCACCACGTGCGTCTCGTGGGCTACGACGCCTACACCCAAAGCCAAGGCGCTTGCTTCGTGGTGTTCGAAGGCCGCTGATTAGCTGCCTTCTAAAAGTTGTGGTCTCGATTCACCTCGAGACCACTCCTTCTTTTACTCATTAACCATCTGACTGCGATTTTTCGCATTCAGATTTCAAGCATTCCGATGCCGTGTTGACGCAAATCAACGGCTTCGTTAATGCCATCCAGTCATTCCATACACCGGGCGGACATGGCCACTAAATCGAGTCGCGAAGCAGCCCTTGAGCGCCGCAAGGCCCTCACCGACGGCGGCAAGAAAGCCACCGGTCGCTACGGCAGCGGTGGCGGTCGCGTCCGCAGCGTCGCGGATGCCCGTCCGACCCGGACCAACGCCGCTCCAAGTTCCGCACCGCGTCCCGCCGCAGCCGAGGCTCCCGCAGCCGCTCCGGCGCCTACCCGTCAGCTGTCCGCCCCCAGCAGCCACCGTTCCTCCGCTGGCAAGCGCGTTTCGAACCCCAGCCGCGATCTGGTGCTGTCCCGTCGCGAGGCCATGACCCGCGGCGGCAAGCGTGCCGACACCTCGAAGGACCGCACCCGCACCGACGTCGCCAAGGAAGCCCCGAAGGCCGCATCGGCACCGGCTGCTGAGCACAAGTGCAAGTGCCAAGAGACGACCAGCGATACCTCCTCTTCCCGTTCCGCCAGCCTCTCCCTCAGCACTGAGCGTCCCTCCAGCTCCTCCCGTGCTGCCGCAGGCAATCGCCCCGCAGCCCGCAAGGGCACGGCTGTCCACAACGCCAGCCGGGCACTTGTCCTGGCGCGCCGCGAAGCCCTGAGCAAGCGCGGCAAGTCCGCGAGCACGGCGGCCAAGTCCGGTGCAGCTGCTGTGGCCCGTCAGATCAACCCCGACCTCAGTGCCCGTGAGCTGGCGCAAAAGGTGCGTGAGCTCAAGAGCAAAACCGGTTCTGCGGGTACGGCTCGCAACAGCGGAACCCGCCCCAGTGGCCCCAATCGCCATGGCGCCAAGCAAGCCGCAGCCGCGGATGCCGCCTGGAAGGTGGGTGTGAGCGAGACCCTCTCTGGTCAGACCGTCACCGGCACCCAGGCCAACCGCTCGGCGAAAACCACCGGTAACGAAGCGGCCACCTGCCGCTCGATCACCGGGACCGAGTACCTCGGCGCCGAAGTCTTCCAGACCTTCTGCGGCGGTCAACCCGCTGGCAGCAATCAACCCGCCAAGGTGCGCGTCACCGCCACCAGCCATGGCAACCGTGTCACTGGCAATGAGGTCGGCCGCAGCGAAAAAGTGACCGGCGATGAGCCCGGCACCTGCAAGAGCGTTACAGGCACCGAGTACATCTCGGCCAACCAGTCCGCGTCCTACTGCGGTGGCGTTGACCCCTCGGTCCGCAAGGTGGGCCGCAGCCAGACCCTGGGCGGCCAAGCCGTCAGCGGCGTCATGGTGGGCCGCAGCGAGCGCGTCACTGGCGATGAGGCTGGTTCAGGCCGCCATCTGACCGGCGATCAATACCTCGGTTCCGACGCCAGTGTTCCTGGCCGTGCCGCGACCAAGGTCAGCAGCCAAAACACCCTGCGTGGCACCGGCGTGACCGGGACCTCCGTGGGCCGCAGCGAGCGGGTCACCGGCGATGAGGCCGGCAGCTGCCGCAACGTGACTGGCGATGAATACATCGGTAGTCAGCAGTTCGACGGCTTCTGTGGCACTCGCCCTGCGCCCGAAGCCGCCAAGGTGGGCTTCAGCATCACCAACCGCAACCAGGTCGTCAGCGGCAGCCGCACCGGTCGCTCCGAAAAGGTCACCGGTGATGAACCCGGTAGCTGCAAAGTCGTCACCGGCACCCCCTACGCCGGGCTCGAGCAGGCTGGTGATTTCTGCAACACCGCTGCCGTCCGTGCCGTCCGTGAGCGGACTCCCGTTCGCAACGCCAACCGCATGACCGGCATTCAGCCCGGCATTGGTGGTTCCCTGACCGGCGCCGAGCGTGGCGCCTGCGAAGACGTCACCGGTACTCCCTACGTCGGCGCCGATCAACAGGCCAGCGCCTGTGGCACCGCCCCCAGCCGCGATGCTGACTTTCCCCAGGCTCTGAATGGTGCTGACTGGCAACAGTTCAGTGTTCAGTCCCCTGCCCGCGCTGCCCAACAGGAGCGCGAAAGCACCGGTCGTGTGACCGGCAGCACCTACGAGCAAGGCGGACGAATCACTGGCCCTTTCGACATGGCCAGCGGCAAGATCACCGGCACTGAGCAATTCCGCTTCGACCGTCGCGCCAACCAGCGTCTGGCCCAGGCGCAACAGCCCGCCGCCATCGCCGCTGCTGAAGAGCCCGTCTCCCGGGTCACCGGTGAGGGTTCCGGCACCAAGATCACCGGCGACGACTGGGATCGCGGAGACCGCGTCACCGGCACCGAGGGCAGATCTGCCCGTCGCCGCAACCCCACCCGCGTTGGCCCGATGAGCGGGATGCCTGGCGCCCAGAACAAGCGCAACCAGGAAGTGCCTGCTCCGAATAACAAGGTGACCGGCTCCAGCGGCAGCACCGATCAGGGTTCCCTGATCACGGTCTCCGGCGGCGCCCGGGGCTAAGGAGCACTCCGCAATGCGTCGGCGTTCCGCCACTAACGAGCGGCCGCTTGCTCCAACGGCCCCCAGCCGCCGCCAAAACGGCACTGGGGTCCAGGGGTCAGCAGGCCCAGCGGAATCCCCCGCTGAGCTCAACCCCAGCAGCGCCTTGAGCAAGGTTCTGCGTCAGCGTGAACTGGCGAACGCCTCCCGCATTGGCAGCTCCAGGGCGAGCCGCGTGCGGGGCAAGACCTCAGCCGTTGCTGAGATCAAGTCCAAGCTGAGCAATCCACGTAGGGTTCGGCCCGTGGCGACGCAAGTCGTCCTGGACCGCCGCTCGAGCGGCCCCGTCCACTCCGGCGGTCTGCATCCCCTGAGCAATGGCCAGGCCAACGCCGCACTGCGGGCCTACGAGGAGCAAACCCTCGGTTCCTTTGATCGGGTCGTGCCTGTCCTGAAGCGTCTCTCTGCGCTTCAGCACGAAAACAACTTTGTTGAGCAAGCCCAGCGCCTGGCCGTCGCTGAGCTCGGCCATGAGCTGCCCCAGCCTGTCTTGGAGACCGCCTGGACCAGCCAGCTGGACATGCGCACCCTGTTCGCCTGGTGTGTGTTTGAGGCCTATGAACAGGCCAGCCTCTCCTTTTTCAACGACGACCCCCTAGCAGCGCAAGCCGGTAGCGCTGAGGCCGAAGCCTTCAACACCTTCCTGCTGGAGTGTGGCTTCCATCTGCTGGATGTCACGCCCTGTGCCGATGGTCGCCTGGCCCATGCCATTGCCTACGCCCTGAGGCTTCCCTTCAGCTCGGTCCGCCGCCGCTCCCACGCCGGAGCGATGTTCGACGTCGAAAACACCGTTGATCGCTGGGTCAAGACCGAACACCGCCGCTATCGCGAGGGGCTCCCCAATCCAGCCCACGCCGACACCCGGTACCTCAAAACCGTCGTCTACCACTTCAGCTCGAAGGACCCTTGCCATGAGGGCTGTGCTGCCCATGGCAGCGACGACACGGCAGCTGCCGCCCAGGGCATGCAGCGCCTACAGGATTTCCAGCAGGCCGTTGAGAACAGCTTCTGCTGCGGAGCCTCGGTGGATCTGCTGTTGGTCGGGATGGACACCGACACCGACGCCATTCGGGTCCACGTCCCCAGCGCCGACGGGAAGACCAACCTCGAGAGCTGGCTGGATGCCCGCGATGTCTACGCCGCGACCCGCTCGATGCGTGCCGATCAGGCCCGGATTGAGATCGAGAACCAGGTCAAAGCCGCAGCAGCCGCAACACCGGATGAGGGCATGGTCAAGCTGATCAGCCGCCTGATCGAGAACAACCTCTCCCAGATCGACTACGTCCGCCAGTACCACGGCGGCAGCTACAGCGACTTCGGCCACGCCGAGCGCTTCATTGGTGTCGGCATCGGGTTCAAGGAGATCCACCTGCGCAACCTGACCTACTTCGCCTACATGGACACCGTTGAAGAGGGCGCCCCTGATCTCGATGTCGGGGTCAAGATCTTCAAGGGACTCAACGTCTCCCGCGGCCTACCGATTCCTGTGGTGCTGCGCTTCGACTATCACGGTGCCGTCCCCGGTGCTCGGGAGAGGGCCATCCAGCACTGCGAGCGGGTCAAGGCTGCGATCGAGGCCCGCTATAGCGAGCTCTGCGAACAAGGACTCCTTCACACCCTGCTCACCGTGAGGGATCGGGATCGGCACGTGCCGGCCGAGACCGTAAGTTCCTCAATCACGTTCAACACAGGAGGGGGGCACTGACATGTTGATCTGCAAAGTGGTGAAGCCACTGGTTTCCACCAACCGCATCGCTGACTTTCAGCACAAGCATCTTCAGGTGGTGCTCGATGGCAGCACTCAGAAGGTGGCCGTCGATGCAGTCGGTGCCATCCCCGGGGATTGGGTGATCTGCGTCGGTAGCTCCGCCGCCCGCGAAGCCGCCGGCAGCAAGTCCTACCCCAGCGATCTAACGATCGTCGGGATCATTGACCATTGGGATCCCGAGGCCGGCAAAGAAATGGCCGCGGGTAAACCCCAAGGGGACGCCAAGTAATGGAAATCATGCAGGTGATGGGATCGATGGTCTGCACCCAACGGGTGGAGGGTTTCGCGCACCAAACCCTGCGAATCCTGCGCAACAACAAAGGCAAGTTGAGCGTGGCCACCGATCCGGTGGGCGCCTCCCCCGGCAACTGGGTGTTCACGGCCAGTGGCTCCGCCGCTCGCCATGCCACCGGCAACGCCAACCTCTTCACCGATCTCACGATCGGCGGAATCATCGACCACTGGTCGCCCGACGGCTAAGGAGCCCCTGGTTCCTCCCAGCCAGCCTGGGTCCACTCCGTTATCTCCAGCGACCATCCACCGGGCATAGCCCATCACCGTCATGGCCACACCACGTTCCCGAGCTACCAGCACTTCAGCCAGCGCTAAATCCAGCGCAGCCGCGAAGCCCGCTGCCGCCAAGCCGGCCGCCGGGACCACTCCGGTGACCGCCATCCCCGCGGCGGCTGCCAAGGCCACCACCGCCGCACCGGCGGCAGCGGCGGCGGCCTCCGCTCCCGTGACGGTGACCGCCAAGACGGTCGCCTCGACCCCTGCGAAGAGTGCGGCCAGCACAGCAGCGAAAGCTGCTCCCGCTGCCCGTCGCAGCAGCACCCGTGCTGCCGCCTCTCGCTCCTCTGCCTCCGGCTCGGGCTCCGGCGGCAACCGCTCCACCCCCTCCACTCGCACCTCCCCCATGGCTTCTTCCGTTCAAGGCATCGCTCTCGGCATGATCGAGACCCGCGGTCTGGTGCCCGCCATCGAGGCTGCTGATGCCATGACCAAGGCAGCCGAAGTGACCCTGATCGGTCGCGAGTTTGTCGGTGGTGGTTACGTCACCGTTCTGGTCCGCGGCGAAACCGGTGCTGTGAACGCCGCCGTTCGCGCCGGCGCCGATGCCTGCGAGCGCGTGGGTGATGGCCTGGTGGCCGCCCACATCATTGCCCGCCCCCACTCCGAGGTCGAGCCTGCTCTGGTGAGCAGCAACAACCGCCGGGCCTGATAACCATGGACGCCGTCCATCCGCGCGTCCTGGGTTTTCTTGGGCGTGCCCTCAGCCTTGAGCTGACCGCTGTTCAGCAGTACATGACCCAGGCCTCCCTCGTGGGGCTCTGGGGTGATGCGGCATCGGCCGATCGGTTCCGTGAGGAAACCGTCGAAGAGATGCAGCACGCTGAACGCATCGTCCAACAGATGCTGTCGCTTGGCGCGGCACCGGCTGCTTCCCAACTCCAGCCGGTGACCCATGCCGCCGATCTAGTGGGTCTGCTTGAGCAGAACGCCGATCTCGAGCAGCAGCTCGTCAACCACTACGACGAGGCGGTCCGCTTCTGTCGCTTGGTCAACGACCAAAACAACGCGGCCTTCTTCCAATCCCTGTTGGAGGACGAGCAGCACCACATGCAGGACCTCGAGACCTGGCTCAACGAGCTCGGTGGGCGTCGTCCCCGCGGCTACGGGCGCTATGGCTCCCGCCGCCGCGGGGCACCGCAAGACCGCGCCACGTTCTGAGTCCATTCGGCGCTTGAGGATCTGCCCAACCGGGATCAGAAGCGCCTAGATTCCGCCGCCGAAGCTGCTTTCGGCGGCCCAATTCTTTAACCGTTTGAGCGCTGCTCTCCCCCTTCCCCTGCAACTGATCTGGCTGATCCCGGTGTACGGGTTCAGCGGGATGCTCCTGTCGTTGCCCTGGGCCACGGGGTGGATCAAACGCAATGGCCCGCGCCCGGCGGCCTACCTCAACCTTCTTGTCACCCTGCTGGCCGTGATCCACGGCAGCCTGGTGCTCCGATCGGTCTACGAGATCGGCCCCCAGCACCTCGATCTGGCCTGGTTCCAAGCCGCTGACCTCGACCTGCGCATCGGCTTCGATCTGTCGCTGACGAACCTGGCGGCCCTGGAGCTCGTCACGACGATGAGCCTGATCTGCCAGGTCTATGCCCTGGGCTACCTGGATAAGGAATGGTCCCTGGCCCGCTTCTACGCCCTGGTGGGCTTCTTTGAAGGGGCCATGAGTGGGGTGGTGCTCAGCAGCAACCTGTTCATGAGCTATTTCCTCCTGGAGATGCTCACCCTCTCCACCTATCTGCTGGTGGGCTTTTGGTATGCCCAACCGCTGGTGGTCACGGCCGCTCGGGACGCCTTCCTCACCAAGCGCGTCGGTGATGTCCTGCTGTTGATGGGGGTTGTGGCGCTCTCGGCCTTTGCCGGCTCAATGGAGTTCACCGACCTCTACGACTGGGCCGGCGGCTTGAAAGACAGTGGCGCCCTCGGCCCCCTGGGCATCACCCTGCTTGGCCTGGGGTTGATCGCCGGTCCGATGGGCAAGTGCGCCCAGTTCCCAATGCACCTCTGGCTGGATGAAGCCATGGAGGGCCCGAACCCGGCCTCGATCCTCAGGAACTCCGTCGTGGTGACCTGCGGCGCGATCGTCCTGATGAAGCTGATGCCGATCGTCCAGCTCTCACCACTCGCAACAGACGTCTTGCTTGCGGTGGGGGCCATCAGCGCCATCGGCGGAGCCCTGGTGTCGTTGGCCCAGGTGGACCTCAAGCGCGCCTTCAGCTACTCGACCACCTCCTATTTGGGGCTGGTCTTCATCGCCATTGCGCTGCAGCGCCCTGGCATCGCACTGCTGTTGCTCTTTGCCCACGGTCTGGCAAGGGCCCTGCAGTTCATGGGGGTGGGCAGCATCATCGCCACCACCAACTGCCAGGACCTGACTGAACTGGGCGGCATTGGTACCCGCATGCCCGCGACCTCTCTGGCCTTCATCATCGGCAGCGCCGGTGTTGTGGGCCTGCTGCCCTTGGGCTCCTTCTGGTGCTACGGCCTGATGATCAACAGCCTCAAGGAGAGCGACCCGGGCTTTGCGGTGGTCTTCTTGATCACCAACCTGTTGACGGCCACCAACGCCACCCGGGTCTACCGATCCGTCTTCCTTGGCAAACCACTGCCCAAAACCAAGCGCACCCCTGAGGTCAATTGGTTGATGGCCCTGCCCATCGTCAGCCTGAGCGTGATCGTGATGCTGCTGCCCGCGATGATGCAGCGCATTGATCCGGTTCCGGGGATCGCCTCCTTCAGCCTCAGCATCGGGCTTGCGGTCGCGGCCTCCGGTCTGATTGGTGTCGTCATTGGGGCTGTGATTCCCCTGGATCAGTTCTGGTCGCGCTCGACCACCCCTTGGGTTCGAACCCTGCAGGACCTTCTGGCCTACGACTTCTACACACCGGAGATCTACAAGCGCACGGTGGTGAGCCTGGTGGCCAACTTGGCCCAATTCACCCGCTGGTTCGATCTCAACGTGATCAAGGCCATGGCTGATGGTGTCGGCAATCTCTCGATGGCCACAGCCAACGGCCTGAAGCTCAGCGTCAGCGGCAAGACCCAGAGCTATGTGCTCACGGTGCTCCTCGCGATTGTCTTGCTGCTTGGTGTGCTGCAGCTGGGGCGGGGGGGTTAATCGATGTTGCTGAGTTCTCTGCTGTTGATCCCCTTCCTGGGGACCGCCGCGCTGCTGCTTTGGCCTGGGGAGCAACCCCTGGGGCGCCTGCGGCTGATCACGATTGGAATCCTGGTGATCCAGCTGATCGCCAGCCTGGTGATCACCGTCCAGTTCGATCCCAGCGTGGCTGGGATGCAGCTCCAGGAGTTCCACCGCTGGGTCCCTGGCATTGGTCTGGATTACGCCCTCGGGATCGATGGCCTGTCCTTGCCCCTGGTGCTGATCAATGCCGCCCTGACCTTGGTCTCGGCGATCATCACCCGCGACATCGACCGAAGACCGCGGATCTACTTCGCCATGCTGCTGTTGATCAGCGGTGCGGTGAATGGGGCCTTCATCGCCGACAACCTGCTGCTGTTCTTCCTCTTCTATGAGCTGGAACTGATTCCGCTCTGGCTCTTGATCTCCGTCTGGGGCGGAGCGAACAAGGCCTATGCCGCCACGAAATTCCTGATCTTCACAGCGATCTCAGGAATGCTGATCCTGGGCGCCTTCCTCGGCTTGGCGCTGCTGACTGGAACCGTGGATTTCAGCATCACCCCGGTCCTCTCCGATCGTCTGGCCATGGGCGGTCAGATCGTGCTCCTGGTTGCGATCTTGCTGGGCTTTGGGATCAAGATCCCGCTGGTGCCGCTGCACAACTGGCTGCCCGATGCCCACACCCAGGCCGCCACTCCGGTGTCGGTTCTCCTGGCTGGTGTGCTGCTGAAGCTCGGCACCTATGGGCTGCTGCGTTTTGGCCTGCAGCTCTTCCCAGAGGCCTGGGCTGAGCTGGCCCCTGGCCTCGCGATCTGGGCGGCCATCTCCGTGCTCTACGGCTCCCTGGCGGCCATTGCCCAGACCGACATGAAGCGGATGGTGGCCTTCAGCTCCGTCGGCCACATGGGCTACGTGCTCCTGGCTGCCGCGGCCAACACCCCCATCAGCCTGCTGGGGGCGGTGTTCCAGATGGTGGCCCACGGTCTGATCTCGGCCCTGCTCTTCCTGCTGGTGGGCATCGTCTACCGCAAGACCGGCACCCGCGACCTCAAGGTGCTCCATGGTTTGTTGAGCCCTGAAAAGGGTCTCCCCCTGACCGGGACGTTGATGATCCTGGCGGTGATGGCCAGCGCCGGCCTGCCGGGCATGGCCGGATTCATCTCGGAATTCCTGGTCTTCCGCGGCAGCATCAGCGCCTTCCCGGTCGCCACCCTGCTTTCGATGGTGGGCTCGGGACTGACGGCCGTCTACTTCCTGCTGCTGGTGAACCGCGCCTTCTTTGGCCGCCTCTCCATTACCCCCGACAGCGACGATCCCATTCGGGATGCACGCTTGGATGTCCAACTCGCGCCGGTGGCTCCCCGGGAGACCTATCCCGCCCTTGCCCTGGCCGCAGCGATCATTGGCCTGGGCCTCTTACCGTTTGGCCTCAGCTATCTGAGCGAAACCTCGCTCACAGCCTTGGCCCTGCAATCGATGGGAGTGAGCTGAGATGCCTGTCATTCCTGCTGAGCTGGTTCACAGCAACCCCGGCCTCGACGCCGAGCAGATCATCGCCAAACTCCTCGGTGGTGAGACCCTGCTGAGCGACACCTCCGATCACCTCATTGAGGTGGTCGATGTGCTCGAGAGCTATGGCGAGGTGCTCGATGCCTACAGCAAAAACCTGATCTACCAAGGGGAACATCAGTTCCTCAACCCATTCCCGATCTTCAAGTACCTCGACGGGGACCTCAGCCCCGCCAAGATCTGGCGCCATCTCAACCACGACCGCATCAACTTCGAGTACGCCGAGTACTGCATGAAGGGCATGCTCTGGCATGCCACCGGCGGGATGGATGCCTACTTCGACAGTGAGGCCTTCAGCGAGAACTGCAAGGCGATCATTGCCGCCAAGCGCCGGCGTGATCCGCTGCTGGCGATCCTGCATCCCCTGTTCCCAGACTTCCTCAGCGAACTGATTCGCAACGCCGCCACCACCCATGCCCTGGGGCAGTTCTGGCGCGTGATGAGCGATTTGTTCATCGACCTGGCCAAGGCGGAACGCTCCGGTGCCGTGCGCTCGATCCCGGATGTGGTCGACTTCATCAAGCAGGGGCTCGTGGCCGCCGCCGCCAACCCGATCGAATACGGCGTGATGATCGGCGGCCAACGGTTCTGGATCCTGCCGCCGGAAGCCAAGCTCACCTTCCTGGTGGATGTGGCCGTTCCCTACGTCGAGGCGGTCTTCCTGCGGGGGATGCCCTTCTTGGGCACCGTCAGCTACAACGCCCAGGCCCAGCAAATCTCACCGGACCAGGCCACCTTCACCTACGGCGCGCTCTACGCCGACCCGCTGCCCACGATGGGTGCGGGCGTGCCCCCCAGCCTGCTGATGCAGGACATGTACCGCCATCTTCCGGAGCGATTGCACCAGTGGTATCTGGTGCGCACCCGCGGAGAAGGGGACGTGCGCGAAAAGATCTGCCGCAGCTTCCAGAAGTCGATGTTCTGCGTGACCAACGCCGCCATCAGCGGCACCATGCCCCACGCCCTGGACACGACCAACCCGGAGGAACAGGAGGCCAATCGCGCCTATGCCGCCTCCTGGGCCGCTCGCCTGGTGATTGGCCGCACCGATTGCCTCGCGGCGTAGGGTCAACCCATGGATCAACTCTGGAATCCCCGGCCCAAGCCCGATCGCGTTGAGTGGCTGGAGCGCCGGATTGAGTTCGAGGACTACGCCGGGAACCGGGCGTTTTTGGATCGCCTCAACGATTTCTGCGAGCAGGAAGGGCGCTACCCCGACATCAGTTTTGGGCGTACATACGTGAACATCACCCTCCGGCCCGAGGAGGAGGGGGCGAGCATCGGCGAGGCTGACCACGCGTTTGCCGCTGCCATCGATGGCCTCGTCTGAGCAGCCCGACAACACGCCCGTCGATCTTCAGGCCGCCTATGAGGGGGCCGAGGTCCAAGAGGTTCTCGATCAGCTGGACCAGGAGTTGATTGGACTCCAGCCGGTCAAGACCCGGATCCGTGAAATCGCCGCCCTACTGGTCGTCGACCGGGCCCGCAAGCAGGTGGGACTCTCCACCACGGCCCCCAGCCTGCACATGTCCTTCACCGGTCGGCCAGGAACGGGGAAGACGACCGTGGCCGAGCGGATGTCCCAAATCCTGCACAAGCTCGGCTACGTGCGCAAAGGTCACGTGGTCACCGCCACCCGGGATGATCTGGTGGGGCAATACATCGGCCACACCGCTCCCAAGACCCGGGAGATGCTCAAAAAGGCGATGGGTGGGGTGCTGTTTATTGATGAGGCCTACTACCTCTATCGCCCTGAAAATGAGCGCGACTACGGAGCCGAGGCGATTGAGATCCTGCTCCAGGTCATGGAGAACAACCGTGATGACCTGGTGGTGATCTTTGCCGGTTACAAGGAGCGGATGGATGTTTTTTACCAAAGCAATCCTGGTCTCTCCTCTCGAGTCGCCAACCACATTGACTTTCCGGATTACAGCGCCAGCGAACTGCTTGCCATTGCGCGGCTGATCCTGGCGGAGGAGAACTACCGCTTCAGCGAGGAGGCCCTGGCGGCCTTCGAGGATTACATCGATCGGCGCATGCAACTGCCGTTCTTTGCCAATGCCCGCTCGATTCGCAATGCGATCGATCGCTCGCGGATGCGCCAAGCCAATCGCCTGTTCAATGTGATGAACAGCAGTCAGCTCACCAAGCTGGATCTGATGACGATCGAAGCGGAGGACATCACCGCCAGCCGCGTCTTCTCCGGGGAGGTCGAGGGCCTCGACCCCAGTGAACCGATCACCGGCTAATCCCTAGCGGGTCCGGCGGCGGGAGTCGATCTGGAGAAGGTCGCGGACCTGTTGAATCTGACGGCCCAACTGGGGGTCAGCCGCCAGCTTCTTCTCGGTTTGATCCACGGCGTACATCACGGTGGAGTGATCCTTGCCGCCAAAGGCATCGCCAATGCGGGGCAAGGACAAATTGGTGCCCTGGCGCATCAGGTACATGCCCACCTGCCGGGCCTGGCTCACGGCCCGCTTACGGCTGGCGCTCTTCATCTCATCGACGCCCACACCGAAGACCTCGGCCACCTTGTTCAAGACTTGATCCGGGGTGACCTCCACCTCAACACCGGCCGGTTCGAGCATCGGTGCCACCGATTCCACAGTCATCGGCAGACCGGTGATCGAAGCAAAGGCAACGGCTCGGGTCAGGGCACCCTCGAGCTCGCGAATGTTTGAGGTGAAGCGACCCGCGAGGTATTGGATCAGGTCCCGGGGCAGGCTGACCCGCTCGTGCTCCGCCTTCTTGTGCAGGATCGCCATCCGCGTTTCCAAATCAGGCGTTTGGATATCCGCGATCAGGCCCATCGAGAAGCGTGAGATCAAACGCTCCTGCAGGCGGGGAATCTGGCTTGGGGGACGATCGCTGGCAATCACGATCTGGCGCCCGGCCTCATGCAGGGCGTTGAAGGTGTGGAAGAACTCCTCCTGGGTGTACTCCTTGCCCTCGATGAACTGGATGTCATCCACCAGGATCAAATCGGCAGCCCGGTAGCGATCCCGAAATTTCTGCATGCCGTCCTTGCGGATGGCCTGGATCAGATCGTTCGTGAAGGTCTCAGTGCTGACGTAGGCGACCCGGGCCTCCGGATCAATCTCCAGGCGGTAGTGGCCAATGGCCTGCATCAGGTGGGTTTTACCCAGACCCACCCCGCCGCAGATGAACAGCGGGTTGAACTCACGGCCGGGGGCCTCGGCGACGGCCAACGCCGCGGCATGGGCCATTCGACTGTTGGGCCCGACCACGAAGCGGTTGAAGACGTAGCGGGGATTCAGGCCCGGGGCCAACTTGCGCGGGGCCTCACCCGTGGCCGTGCGCTGCTGGGGGGCAGCGGAGCCTGGGGCCACCTCGACCCCGGCGGTCGTGGGGGGCTGACCGTTCAGGGTGATGCCCTGGGCGGACTCACCACCGGCCTCGACGCTGACCGCGATCGGGCGACCGGCGATCTCGCTGGCCACCGCGGCAATGGTGCTCAGGTAGTTCTTGCGCAGCCAGCCGCAAGCAAAGGTATTGGGGGCCAGCAGCTGCAGCTCGTTGCCCTGCAGGTCGACACACGTGGCCGGACGAATCCAGGTCTCAAACGTGGGTTTGGAGAGATTGCCTTGGAGTGCTTCTTGAACCTGACGCCACAGCGTTTCTCCCTGCTGCACCGTCACGTCATCCCCTGGGGTCCATGAATATAGGGGTGGTCTGAGGCGGGAGTGTCTCCGATGATGCGCCTGAACACCTGCCCCACATCTCTGCTGCGCATGACCCGTTTGATGCATGGCGTTCGCCCCCAGCTCGCCTTGGGTTGCTTGCTGCTGAGTGTGGGCCTGAGCGGCTGCGGGACCGGCGGTTTGCGGCTACCGCTCTGGAACGGCAGCAGGGGCGGAGACGGCGCTCAGGTCAGCGATGCGCCCGCCGCCGCCCCCCTGCCGGGGGGCAAAAGTTTTGTGGTCAACGCGGTCGACAAGGTCGGACCGGCAGTGGTGCGAATCGACACGGTGCGGCGGGTGGTCAACCCGATGGGCGGACTGTTTGGCAGTGGTCCCTCGGTGCAGCAACAGCAGGGGCAGGGCTCGGGCTTCATCACCCGATCCGACGGGGTGATCCTGACCAATGCCCACGTGGTCGAGGGCACCAATGAAGTGGGCGTCACCCTGCCGGATGGCCGCAATTTCAAGGGCAAGGTGCTGGGCTCTGACCCGGTCACCGATGTCGCTGTGGTGAAGGTGGCGGCAGCCAACCTGCCCGTGGCACCCCTGGGTAATTCCAAAGGCGTGCGGCCCGGCGAATGGGCGATCGCGATCGGCAACCCCCTGGGTCTCGATAACACCGTCACCTTGGGAATCATCAGCGCGGTGCAGCGCACCAATGCCCTCGGGGAGGGGCAACGGGTGCCCTACATCCAGACCGACGCGGCCGTGAACCCGGGCAACAGCGGCGGTCCCCTGATCAATGACCGCGGTCAGGTGATTGGGATCAACACCGCCATCCGACAGGCCCCTGGCGCGGGTCTGAGCTTTGCCATCCCGATCAACCTCGGGCGCCAAATCGCCGCACAAATCCTCGATCGCGGCCAGGCCTCCCACCCCTACATCGGCGTACGGCTCCAGGCCCTGACCCCCCAACTCGCCAGGGAGGTCAATGCCACCGATGCCGAGTGCCGGCTGCCGGAGACCAAAGGCGTCGTGGTGGTGGAGGTCATCCCCGGCAGTCCAGCCGCCAAGGGAGGCATGCGCGCCTGTGACCTGATTGAGCAGGTCGGCGGCAAGCCCGTGAAGAACCCCTCCGAAGTGCAGGTCGCGGTGGACCAGGGACGCGTCGGCCAGAACCTGGCGATCGTGATCCAGCGCAAGGAGCGGACGCTCACCCTCCAGATCAAGCCCGCTGAACTCCCCCGCGGGAAGTAGGCGCGGCCTTGGCTGCCCCTCTGACCCTGGTGGTCATGGCCCGCTGGCCGGCCCCCGGACGCTGCAAAACCAGGCTGGCCCGCCACACGGGTCGACTGGCGGCGGCCCAGATCCAACGCCAGCTGACGCAGCACAGCCTTGAGGTCAGCGGCCGCTGGAGCCAACGGCACCAGCACAAGCTGCTGATGGCCGTCGATGGTCTGGGCCCCCGCGGGTTGCGCCGCTGGCAGGGGCAGCTGCAGGCGCTCGCTCCAGGGGTTCAGCTCGGGCCACAGGGGGGAGGCAACTTGGGCTGCCGCATGCAGCGGCAGTTGCAGCGGGCCTTCCAGGCGGGGGCTGAGCGGGTGATCGTGATTGGAACGGATCTGCCCGCCCTGGAAACCAGTGATCTCGACGCCGCAGCCGAGGCACTCCTGAGGGCACCGCTGGTCCTTGGGCCCGCCCGAGATGGCGGCTACTGGTTGATTGGCCTGAACCGCTCCGGCTTCCGCCGCGCCGGATCCCGGCTGATGAGTGGCATCCCCTGGGGCAGCGATCAGGTGCTGCAGCGCAGCCTGGCTGCCGCCGCGGCGCACCAGCTCCCTGCGGTCCTGCTGCGACAGCAGAACGACCTCGATGAACCGAGCGATCTGGAGGACTGGCTGCGCTGCCAGCTGCCGCCCGCATGAAGCGACCGTCCCTGGCCGTCGTCATTCCCGCGCGGCAGGAAGCGCAGCGCCTACCGCTGTTGCTCGCCGATCTGCAGCAGGCCCCACTCGGGCTAGAGACAGAGCTGATCGTGGTGGACTCCAGCGCCGATCCAGGGACCGCCGACGTGGCCCAGCTCGCCGGCGCCCAGGTGATCCGCTGCGCCGCCAACCGTGGACTGCAACTCCAGGTCGGCATTGCCGCTGCAACGTCTCCTTGGTTGTTGCTGTTGCATGCCGACTGCAGGCTTCCGGCCCGTTGGGGGGCGTCGGTGGAACAGGCCATGGGGCAAGCACCAGCCGCTTGGTACTTCGACTTCCAGGTCGCCGCGGCCGGTCTGCCGCTGCGGCTGCTGGAGCTGGCCGTTCAGCTGCGCTGCAGGATCCGGGCCCTGCCCTACGGCGACCAAGGGCTGCTGCTGCCGCGGTCCCTGCTGGAGCAGGCCGGGGGCATGCGGCCCCTGCCGCTGATGGAGGACCTGGATCTGATCCAACGGCTCCAACCCCTAGCCCCCCTGCGCCGACTCGGCCAACCACTGGCGGTCGATGGCCGCCGCTGGAGACGCGATGGGGTGCTGCGAACGGCAGAACGCAACGCGGCCCTGCGCCGGGCCTGGCGCCGCGGCGCCACGGCCCAGGAGCTCGCCCAGCGCTACTACCGCAGCCCCTAGGGGGCGTACCAGAAGGCGCAGCGGCGGTTTTGCGGTTCCAGCTCCCAACCCTGGGCGCCATAGAACTCGATCACGCCGGGATCGGCGAACAGGCTGATGCGCTCCACCTGCATCCGCTGCAGGCGCTCGATCACGTACTGCATCAGCTGTTTGCCCAGGCCCAGACCTTGGTAATGGGGGTGGACGGCCACATCCCAGACCGTGGCTTCGATCACCCCGTCACCGGTGCAGCGGGCAAAGCCCACCAGGCGCGGAAGGCGGGCGTCATGGCGCCAGAGGGCCACCACCAGGAGGCTGTTCTCCAGGGCAATGCGCACCCGCCTCATCGGACGGCGGCTCCAACCCACCGCATCGGTGAGTTGCTCGAGCTCATAGAGATCAATCTCCCGCTCCTGGCTCAAGACCAGTGAAGTCGGGGCGCTTGGGGTCGCGCAGACGCGATGGTCCCGGCCGTAGAGCTCCTCCAGTTCAGTGGCGCTGGAACCAATCAGAACGGAGCTCCCTGCGGGGTTCGGTTGATCCTGACCCACCAGGTCACCCCCTTGATGCAGGCTGGGTCCGTTTCTTGCATTGGGATCCCTGGGCGCAGCACCTCTGCTGGTTGGCGTGCATGGTTGGCTGCTCTCCGGGCGGCTGTGGGATCCGCTGCGCACGGCCCTGGAGCCCAGGTGGGACTGCTGGACCCCTGATCTGCCGGGCTTTGGCCAACGCCCGAGGCCCCAAGGCCTGCGGACCAACTTGGTCAGCTATGGCCGCTGGCTGGCGGAGGCGGCCCAGGAGCAAGCCGCCGGCCGGCCGATCGTGCTGATCGGCCACTCCCTGGGGGGAAGCCTGGTGCTCCATGCCGCCCCCCATCTGGGGGAGCAACTGCGGGGCATCATCCAGGTCGCCTCCGGAGGCGGGGTCTATCAGCCGCGGCCCTTTCGGATGGTGCGCAACGGCGGAGCCACCTTTCTGCGCTGGCGGCCGAGTTGGCTCGCCCAGGTGCCTGGCACCGAGGCCATTCGCAGCCCCCTGGTGGCGGAGCTCCGTGCCGCCCGCGGGCTGCTGGCCTGCAGCATGCAGCGCGGGGCCGTGCGCCAGCTGCCGGCGCTGACGAGCCAACTGCAGGTCCCCAGCCTCTGGGTGGTGGGCAGCAAGGACACGGTGATGGAGCCGCGCTACGTCCGCCATCTCTCGGGCTATGCCCCCAATGCCGAGGTGCAGGAGCTCGAAGGGGAAGGGCATCTGCCGATGCGCAGCGCCCCAGACGCCCTCGCCCGAGTCATCGAGGACTGGCTGGATCGAACCTTGTCCTAGAGCCTGGCCAGACCGCGTTCCTGCAGGTCGGCCAACTGGGCATAGAGACCACCGGCTGCGCGCAGGGCCGTGTGGGTTCCCTCTTCGATCAGGCGACCGCGCTTGAGCACCAGGATGCGGTGGGCTGCCTCCACCGTGGCCAGGCGGTGGGCGATGACGATGGCCGTCCGTTGGCGCAGAACCCGATCGAGATCCCGCTGCAGGGTGGCCTCGGTGGACGGGTCCAGGAAGGCCGTGGCCTCGTCCATCACCAAGACCGAGGGATTGCGGATCGCCACCCGCGCCACCGAGAGCAACTGGCGCTCACCGGAGGAGAGGTTGCTGCCGCGCTCACGCAGCTCTGTGGCCAGCCCCGAAGGCAGTCGATCGAGCAGGGGCTCAAGACCCAGCTCCGAGCAGAGGCGCTCGAGCTCGACATCGCTGATGGCGCCATCGAGGCGCAGGTTGTCGGCCACGTTGCCGCTGAACAGGAAGGTGTCCTGCAGCACCACCCCGAGGCGCTGGCGCAGGGTGGGGATGGGCAACTCGCGGATGTCCACGCCATCCAGCAGGATCCGGCCCTGCTGGGGTTCATAGAGGCGGCAGAGCAGGCGGATGATGGTGGTCTTGCCCGATCCGGTCGGACCGACCAAGGCCACGTGCTCCCCAGGGGCAATCCGGAAGGAGAGGTCCGTCAGGATCGGATCGTCCGGGCGGTAGGCGAAGGAGACGTTTTCAAAAATCACCTCACCGGCGCTGCTGAAGTCGCTGCCACTGCGAATGGCGGCCGAGGAGCGCTGGTTCAGGGGCAGCTCCTGAATCTCAATGGGCTCCTCCAGCAGCTCACCGATGCGCTCAACAGCGGTCAGGCCGCCTTGGATCTGAGTGAAGCGCTCCGCCAACTGGCGCAGGGGATCAAACAGGCGCTGGGAATAGAGGATGAAGGTCGTCAGGGTGCCCAGGCCCATCGCCCCAGCGGTGACCATCCAGCCCCCCAGGGCCAGCACCAGGGAAATCGCCCCCAGGGACACCCACTCGATCAAGGCCGAGATCGAGGAGTCGTAAAAGATCGTGCCGTTGACCGCATTGCGGTAGGCATCAGCGGTGCGGGCAAAGCGGGCGGAGTTGTGGGACTCCCGGCGGAACATCTGCACGACCTCCAGACCCTGAAGGTTCTCCTGCAAATCCGCGTTCATCTGGGAGAGCTCCTCGCGAACCCGGTAGTTGGCCTTGCGGTAGCGCCTCTGCAACCAGAGCATGGTCAAGGTGACCGGCACCTGCACCGACAGCAGCAACACCCCGAGGCGCGGTTCAATCGCCACCATCGTTCCGGCGATCACCAAGAGGGTGACCAGGTCCGCCAGCAGCCCCACGGCGCCACTGCCAAAGACCTCGGCCAGGGCATCGACGTCACTGGTCAGGCGCGTCAGCAACTTGCCAACGGGCGTGCGGTCGTGGAAGCGCAGCGAGAGGTCGAGGGAATGGGCAAACAGGTCGTTGCGGATCCGCGCAGTCAGACGTTGGCCAACGGCCTGCACGTTGAAGCTCTGAACCCCCTGCAGGCCCAGGCGGATCAGGACCGCCACCAGCAAGAGCGACACCAGCGTCCGCAACTGGCCCGAGAGGGGCATGGCCTGCAGCCAGGGCAGCACCGGCTCCTGACGCAGGGCCGAAATCGCCTGTCCGACCAGCAGGGGTTGAACCGCCGCGGCACCCGCCACCGGGATCAGCAGCACCAGGGTGAGCAGCAGGCGTTTGCGATCGCGCCCGAGGTAGGGCAGAAGACGCAGCAGCCGTTGACGATCGCGCTTGGCCATCAAGCGCCTGCGCTGGCGATTTGATCGACGATCGATTGGATCTCGCCGGAATCGAGCCGCAGCGACAGCGGATGGCCCACCAGGCGGGCGGTGGAGTGGAACAGATCTTCGATGGCGATCAGGCCGTTTTCTTCAAGGGTGCGGCCGGTGGCCACCAGATCGACGATGGCTTCGCTCATGCCGGTGATCGGACCGAGCTCCACCGAGCCGGCCAGATGGATCAACTCCACAGGCAGATCCAGGGCCTCGAAGTACTCCTCAGCGCAGCGGGTGAACTTGCTGGCGATGCGGCAGTGGGCCGGCAGGTCACTGGCCCGGCGATAGGGACTGGAGGCCTTCACGGCCACGCTCATCCGGCAGCCGCCAAAGCCCAGATCCACCAACTGAGCCACGGGCAGCTGGTGTTCCTTCAAGACGTCGTAGCCCACCACCCCAAGCTGGGCCTGGCCGTAGGCCACATACACCGGCACATCGGCATTGCGCACCAGCAGCGCCCGGGCGCGACCACAGACGCTGGGCACCATCAGCTGGCGGTTGCCCGGCTCCAGCACCGCTGCGAAATCCAGGCCAGCGGCCGCGAAGCGGCGGACCGAGTCCTTCAGCAGGGCTCCCTTGGCCAGCGCGACGGTGATCATGGTTGGCAGCCTGAACCGGGACTTTAACGATGCATGCCGCCACGACGGTTTCGCTGATCCCTGTGCTGAGCGACAACTACGTGTTCGTTCTCCACGGCGAAGGTCCGGGTGCGGTGGTGGTGGATCCGGCGGTGGCCGAGCCCGTGATCGCCTGGCTGGAGGAGAAGGGCCTGGAGCTGGAGGCGATCCTGCACACCCACCACCACAGCGACCACATCGGCGGAACACCCGGGCTGTTGCAGCGCTGGCCCGAGGCGGCGGTGATCGCCAGTGCCGCGGATCGTGAGCGGATCCCGCTGCAAACCCAAGGGGTCCAGGGGGGCGATCAGCTGAGGCTGTTGGGCCGAGAGCTGAGGGTGCTGGAGGTGCCCGGCCACACGCGTCACCACATTGCCTATGTCGTGGAGCCGGAGGCGGGAGGAGCCGCTGAGCTGTTCTGCGGCGACACCTTGTTTGCCGGCGGCTGCGGTCGCCTGTTTGAAGGCACCCCCGAGCAGATGCTCAGCTCCCTGGGCAGCCTGGCGGCCCTGGGGCCCGAGACCCGGGTCTGGTGCGCCCATGAGTACACCGAAGGCAACCTGCGCTGGGCGGCGGAGCGGGAACCGGACAATGCCGCGATCCGCACGCGACTGGCGGAGGTGCAGCAGCTGCGCCGTGAGGGACATCCAACGATCCCCAGCCGCATTGGACTGGAGCAGGAGACGAACCTGTTCGTCCGGGCCCAAGACGCGGCGGCGCTGCGCCAGCTGCGCGGCCACAAGGACCTCTGGCGGGGCTAGGGCTCAGCCGCGGGCGATGAGGGCGGCACCACTGGGGTAGAGCCGGCCCTGCTCGCCTGCGCGCAGGTGCAACTGACAGCGCTGGCCGCGGGAGTAGTCCAGCTCCAAGGGCAGACGCAGGCGCAGGCGTCGGTCATCGAGCTGCACCTGATAGAGCCACTCACGGCCGAGGAATTCCCGGCCCACGACCCAGGCCTCGGCGTCATCGTCC
The DNA here is from genome assembly GCF_017855895.1 of Vulcanococcus sp. CPBay_Sum15L08_68. Lineage (NCBI taxonomy): Bacteria > Bacillati > Cyanobacteriota > Cyanophyceae > Synechococcales > Synechococcaceae > Vulcanococcus > Vulcanococcus sp. CPBay_Sum15L08_68. Next base: position 29,225 of record NZ_JAFMFX010000009.1, read on the forward strand.
GGAACCAAGGCGATGGCCTGCTGACTGACCAGCACCTCCAAGTCCGAGGAGGAGGACGCAGCAGCCCCGGCCTCCGTTGGTTCGAGCACCCCGAGGGGCGTGAGGCAAAGACCGTCCTGGAGCTGGGCCGGCAGCAGGTTGCCCTGCAGCACAAAGCGACCGACAAAGGAGGTCGCCGGGGCCGTCACCAGGTCGTGGGGGCTGGCGCATTGGTGCAGATGCCCGGACTCCAGGACCGCCACCCGATCACAGATCGCCATGGCCTCCTCCGGGTCGTGGGTCACGATCACCCCGCTGGCGCCGCAACGGGCCAGGACACCGGGAAGCTCCGCCCGCAGGCGCAGCCGCACCTCCACATCCAGATTGGAGAAGGGCTCATCGAGGAGCACCAGGGAACAGCCCGGAGCCAGGGCGCGGGCCAGGGCCAGGCGCTGCCGCTGACCGCCGGAGAGCTCATGGGGATAACGGCGCTCGAGGCCCTTGAGGCCCAGCAGTTCCAACAGCCAGGAGGCGCGACTGGTGTCCTGACCTGGCCTGAGGCCAAAGCAGGCGTTACGCCAGGCATCGAGGTGGGGGAAGAGGGCGTAGTCCTGAAAGACCATGCCCACGCCGCGGCGCTCCGGGGGTAACCAACGTCCCTGCCCGGCCACGGGGCGTCCGCCGATGGACACAGAGCCGCGGTCGGGCTTCTCAAAACCAGCGATCAGGCGCAGCAGGGTGGTTTTGCCGCAGCCCGAGGGGCCCAGCAGGCCGACCAACTCACCGGGCTGGAGCTGGAAATCAATGTCGCGAAGGGTCCAGTCACCACTGGAGGCGGGGCCGCTGTAGCGATGCCACAGGCCACTGAGCTCCACCTGCGGCTCCTGGGGGAGATCAGGGCTGGGCATCTCAGGGCGCATTCAGCAGGTTCGCCATAGGCTCGGCGCCACATCCTCTCGTGCAATGACCCTTCCAGCGATTGAGGCGGTGACAACCGCCGCGGCACCCGCACCGGTCGGCCCCTACAACCAGGCCGTCAAGGCGGGTGGGGTGCTCTATTGCTCCGGCCAAATCGCCCTGGATCCAGCCACCGGCGCGATGGTCGGCAATGGAGATGTGGAGGCTGAGACCCGCCAGGTGCTCAGCAACCTTCAGGCCGTGCTCAAGGAAGCCGGCTGCACGCCGCAGCAGGTGGTGCGCACCACGGTCTTCCTGGCCGATCTGGGGGATTTCGCCAAGGTGAACGCGCTCTACGCCGAGGTATTCGGAGAGGGGGTTTCCCCGGCTCGCGCCTGCGTGGAGGTGGCCGCACTGCCGAAGGCCGCCCGGGTGGAGATCGACTGCATCGCGGTGCTGGGCTGAATCAGCCGAAAGGTGAGATTGATCCGCTCGGTCCTGACCCGGGCACGGGCCGGTAGGGCGTGCTGCCAGTGGGCCTGGGTGGGCGGATCCATCACCAACAGATCGCCGTCATCCAGGCAAAGCGAGAAGGGCGCCTCAGCGGACGCAAGAGAAGAACGTCTCGGGCGAAAACGCAGATCGCGCGGAACGCCGATGCTCAAGGAGGCGATGGGGGCCTGGTTGTCGAGTTCCGGTTCGTCATCGGCATGCCAGCCCATGCGGTCGTCTCCAGTGCGGTAGCGGTTCAGCAGCAGGCTGTTGAAGCGAACCCCCAACTCCTGCTCCAGGAGATCGCGAAGGGGCGCAATGGAGGGACTCCAGGGGGTGATGGGCTGCACCTGGCCGCTGTAGCGGTAGCTGCAGCCGGGGTCAGCCATCCAGCAGGTCAGACGAGGCGTGGGGTGCTGGCGGCCAAAGACGCGCACCAGGGGCTGCTCCCAGGGAACCTCCTGAGCCAGGCGCTGACGCAGGGATTCCGTGGCGATTCCATGGCCCTGTAGCCAGGCGGAACCGTGGCGCAGCTTCAGGCCAGGACGCTCAATCGCAATCAAGGCTGGGCTGGTTCAATCACCCGAGCTTCAGCCACGGGGGGCGGGGCCAGGAGCGTCAGGCGTGTGGCCTGATCAAGAACCGGGGTGGGATCGAGGGCCAGCATCTGCTCACCCTGGCGCTGGCGCAACTCGACATGGAGATGGGGGCCACTGGCACGGCCGCTCTGGCCGACCAGGCCCAGGGTGGAGGCGGCCGTCAGGAAGTCACCTTTGCGGACGTTGGCGCTCTGCAGATGGGCATAGAGGCTCTGCCAACCGCGGCCATGGTCCAGGACCACCGTGAGGCCGTAGCCGTCGATGGGCTCCACCAGAACCACACGTCCCGGAAGCATGGCCAGAACAGGCGTGCCCGCGGGAGCCACCAGGTCCTGACCGGCGTGCATGCGCCAGGCCCCGCGGGAACTCGAATAGCGCCAGCCGTAGGGGTCCACCTCCGTGGCTTTGACCGCCAAGGGATAGACCACACGGATCGGCTGACCAGGACGCAGCGGCCAGGCCAGGGAATCGGGCATGGCCTCGCTGATTCCCATCCCGGGCGTCAGGTCAGCGACCGGAGTATCGCCAGGGATTTGCAATGGCCTCTCGGGGAGGGCCAGAGCCGGGAAAGGCAACAGACAGCCCGTCAGCCCGGCGAGGACAGCAACAGCGCGAACGGGGCCGAATCCCATGGTGGGGCGAGGACTTCGGGCCCGTTGTACCGGGGCCCAGCGCCACGGCCAGCCCAGCGGATCGACCGGTAAGCTCCAGACATACGGGGCGTGGCGCAGCTTGGTAGCGCGGGTGCTTTGGGAGCACTAGGTCGCAGGTTCGAATCCTGTCGCCCCGATTCAGAAAGAGCGCTGCCTTGCAGTGGGACTTAGGCGTGAACACCACGACCTAGGCACATTCGCCGACAAGAGCCTCTAGTCATCGTCATCCCCCCGTTTGCCCGATCCGTGGCTAAGCCGGGGTGTAAGAGAGAAATCCGTGGGCAAGCTGTTCAACTTGGCTGTTGAGCTCTCCAAGGGCGAGATCGTCGGGACGTTGGTCCACGCAGCGAGTGCTGAGGAGGCCAGAGCTTTTGGACAGGATCTCTTTCCAGGCTGCAACGTGATGGCCGTCCTGCATGAAGGCGAACCTGGCGCCAAGAACGACTGAGAGATGGTCACCCAGAAGCTCACTACATCGGCGCTAGCACTCCTTGCCGGGGTGCTGGTTGCTGCCCCAGCGCTGGCTCAGAGAGACGAGCGACCACCGCAACGCACAGACCACTACAAGACTCCTTGCACCATCAATTCTTTCCCCTCTTGGTGTGCCGTCAGCCTCGTTGGCGACATTCCGCAGAGCATGAAGGTTGAGTTCGCCCATGGAGACGGTCCGATCTTCACCTTGCTGCCGATCAGCCAAAACCGGGACTCACTAGGTGCGTTGAAGATGCGCGAGTTGAACACAGGCCAGGTCTGGATGCAGCGGGACTACGGCTTCAGCTTCTTGCTTGAAGAGGGCGAGTTCAGCAATGCAATTTGCGTTGGGCCTGGAGCACGACTTCCTTATCCCCGAGGCTGCGCCAAGCCCTAACCCGCCAGCCGCTTCGCCGGCCCCAGATCCCTCCTCAGGGGAGATAACACAGACGGCGTAACGGAATCCAGAAGTCCCGTCCAATTCCGCCTGACTATCGATACCTCTAGGGAACAACCATCACCTCATCAACGGCAGATCCAAGGCCCCACTGTCATGGAGACTCACTCGTACGGCCCAACTGGTCGATCACCTGCCGAACGCGCCATCACGCTGCCGCTGTTGAATCCAGGTCCCAGAAGCTCGAACCGCTCCTAGTGAAGAGGCACAGAGTGCTCAACCCGGAGCTTGTGACGCGATAGGTCTGTCCATCTGCCTTGCTTTTGAGCATGGCCTGCAATTCGGCAAGCTCGCGCTGTTCGTGCTCCTCTGTCTGACTCCAGCCCTGGTGTGTGAGGACTTCGATGCGGTACACGGAACCCTGATGTGGTGTGGTGGGCGCACAAATTCGATCAACCGTTCGGCGTTGGGGGAAATTGACAGGAAGACTTTGGGATCACGTCACCAAGAGCTGAAAGTCCACGCAGTAAAAAGCCGGAGTCCCACCCCCGGCCATGTCTTCCCTTACCTAGTTGTCCGCAGTGTTACGGGTCAATAGAAGCGGCGCCAGTAGACGTTGCCATGGGTACGGCTACCTATGTGCCCGTTGGATTTTCCCGACCTAAGGGGATCAGGGTGCAGAGGGAAAGCCCGCACCCCTTGAGCAGGACAAAACACAGCGCGAGGGGTTCCGCGCACAAAGCCATGGACGCTCCTCTTCCCTCAAGCTGCCCCCGCTGCCGAGTGATCAAGCTCTCCCCGAACAGCACATTGACGTGCCGACGGACAACCTCGTCAGTCGAACCGACTGCACTTGCAAGAGCCAGAGGCATCTACCAATCGTCGTCCCGGGTGAGGTGATCAAGGATCTTCTGACGAAGCTCACGCCTGTCTTCCCGCATTTCGTCACCGCCAACAGAGGCCAGCAAAAAGCGGTAGTCCTCTACGCAGCCATCGAGTGTCCAGTTGGTGGCGCGGATGCCTGGGGAGCGCTTGATCGCTGCCTTGATCCTGAACGTCCCACCTCTGGTTTCTTGACCAACCAAGAAACGGAAGGGGCATCGGATCAGGAAGCGGCAAAACAGCGCCACAAGCACAGCTGTTACAACGCTTCAGCCAGCAAGCGCGAACAGCTCCCTACAGTTCGAAATATTCCTTTACAACGGGATTGCTCGGCATGTTCACGCTTGAAAAAGCTGCCCAGATCTTCCCGGAGACGCGTTCGGCTGATGTTGTACCTGCGATCACAGCACGCTTTGCGCTACTGAGCGCAGAAGATCAGCTCGCCCTGATTTGGTACGCCTATCTCCAGATGGGCACAACGATCACGGTGGCTGCCCCCGCTGCCGCCCGGATGCAGTTTGCGGAACGCATCCTCAACGACATCAAGGCGATGGGCTTCCTGGAGCAGAGCCAGGTGATGTGTGATCTGGCAAACCGCAGCGATACGGAGATCGGCCGGACCTATGCGACCTGGTCGGTCAATATCAAGCTGGGCTTCTGGTATCAGCTCGGTGAGTGGATGGCTGCCGGTCAGGTGGCTCCGATCCCGGAGGACTATCAGCTCTCAGCCAACGCCTCCGCCGTCCTCAACTCCCTCAAGGGTGTTGAACAGGGCCAGCAAATCACCTTGCTGCGCAATTTCGTGGTGGACATGGGCTTCGATCCAGCCAAGGGCGAAGGTCAGCGGGTCATGGAGCCCGTTGCTCCTCCCACTCCGGAAGAGCAGCGCAAGAAGGTGTTCATCGAGGGGGTGATCAACCCCACAGTGAACAGCTACATGGATCTGCTCAACGCCAACGACTTTGACAACCTGATCCAGCTGTTCCTGCCCGACGGCGCTCTTCAGGCTCCGTTCCAAAAGCCGATCGTGGGCACCGATGCGATCCTGCGTTTCTTCCGCGAGGACTGCCAGAACCTCAGGCTTCTGCCTGAGCGTGGCTACGCCGAACCCACTAACGACGGGTTCACCCAGATCAAGGTGACCGGCAAAGTGCAGACCCCCTGGTTCGGTGCCGGCATCGGTATGAACGTGGCCTGGCGCTTCCTGCTCAACCCCGAAGGAAAGATCTACTTCGTGGCGATTGACCTGCTCGCATCACCGGCCGATCTGCTCAAGTTCGCCCGTTGAGCCTGCTGCTCAACGGAGGCTTGATCCTGGGCTGGGGACTCTCCCTGGCCCTGGCACTGGAGACCAACACAACCCAAGCCCCTCTGTGGCTTTTGGTGGTGTTGGTCCTTCTGCGCACCCAGCTGCAAACCGGGCTGTTCATCGTGGCCCATGACGCCATGCATGGTCTGCTTGTCCCAGGACGCCGCCGCTGGAACAACGCCATGGGTGCTTTTGCGCTGCTGGTTTATGCGGGCTTGCCGTTTGCTGGGTGTTTACGGCAACACCAGCGCCATCACCGTGCACCGGGGAGTCTCCAGGATCCCGATTTCCCAAACGACCTGGAGAGCAGTGCCATCAGTTGGTATGGCCAGTTCCTGGCGCGCTATCTGAGCACCAGGCAGATGCTGCTGTTACTGGCTGGTTGGGGACTGACCCTGGGTCTGACCGTAACGGCAGCCGAGGTGCCTCTGGCGGTCGCGATCGAGCGCGTTCTGCTCTTCATGACGTTCCCATTGCTGTTGAGCTCCCTACAGCTGTTCGTCTTCGGCACGTTCCTGCCCCATCGGTGTCAACGACAGCCAGAACGGCGAGCCCAGCCGATCAGCCTGGACCTACCGCCGTGGCTGTCTCTGCTGACCTGCTTCCACTTCGGCTATCACCGTGAACACCACAACAACCCAGGCTTGAGCTGGTTTGAACTGCCGGCCGCCCGGTCGCTGCACCGGTCGCTCGCAGTGGCAGAACCGCTCCGGTAGCGTCTGAAACAGCGTGGTCAGGCCAGATGAATGAAGCGGCGACTGACAGCTGGACAGATAGCGAGCAGGCCATTGCTCGAGCTGCCTTTGAGACGGCCTACAACCGTGCCGTCATGCAATTGGTGGCCTCTGTGCAATCAAAGGCCTCCAACCTGGGTGATGTCAGCTCGGTCTGGGCGCTGCATGACTTTCTGAGCATCGAGCGCCACACCATCGAAGGCCGGTTTGATTTCCGCCTGGAGGGGATCTTGTTTGTCTTTGCAAGCCTCGTGAAAGACGAGCTTCTGCAACTTCAAGAGCTCGAAGGACTCACAGCCGACAAGCTGGCCAAGATTTCGGCCATGTCTCGCTTCTGAACAAAACTTGGAACGCGTTGACCGGCTTGGGCCGGCGCACCAAGGCGAGATCAGATTCCCAATAGTCCACGCAGGCCGGAGACAACCTTGCTCATCTCGGCTTCAGTGATCTGCCCCGACTCAAGTAATTGCTCAGCAAGGGCGATCTTGGCCCTGGCCTCCTGAAGCCTCAACAGACCCGAACACGTTTTTTTAAAGCCTGTTCCTCCAAGCGGGATCATTAGCGCCACACCGCCACCGAGATCGCTCTGGGTTCCAATATTGCTGCCATTGGAGAGAACAAGGCTATTGGTGTTATTGGAGAGCGCCAAGCTGTTGAGTTGCCGGCCATAGAAAACCAAAGTCGCCGGGGATCGGTCGGTTACAGAGCACGTACTGCCATCGTCAAGATCCAGTTCAATCTTGGGCTGGGGGGCATACACAGAAAAATCCTCCAGCTCAAGCCGCTCACCACTTCTTACGGGACCACCCAAAAGCGCGAGCAGGATTCCGTAGCCAAGAGCATGGAACCACCAGCGCGACCATTGCGATCGATGCGCTCGACAACTGGCTGGTATATGACACATACAAAGTAAGGAGTTCGCGTCGAGATGGCGGGTTCAAAGGTAAGCAAGACATTCCTAAACTTATTCCGCGGTATTTTGAACTTTGCTGGCACTATCCTTACAGAGTCGGTGAGAATCGATCCAGGCGTCTCATCGTCGACTCCAGCACCTTTGAGCCGCACAGTCAGTCGCACAGATTTCTTGTAGTCATGGGACACACCAAGTTTGACTCTGACCCGTCCACTCTTAGCGCTGAACTCTCGCTTATCCAGAAAAGCGGTCTGGGCATTGGCATGCCCAGACCACAGGACTGCGATCAAAAGAAGAATCGCTCGAATCATTAATTCAGAGAGAGGTACAGGTTGCCGTGGCCTCGATCTCATAGTCTCCAGCAGTCAAAAGATCGTCACCATTGTTCTCGACAATGGAAGTATCGATAGCGCCATCAGAACGAATGACACCTCCAGACTCCTCACTAGAAGCTGAGGCACTACCAGAGTTGTTCGAGACCAGCGAAGCAAGCTGAATACTTGGAGTCGCTGCAGCAGCACCCTTAGGCGCACTTAACTGCAAGGCACTCAACACGATCTTGGAATTGCCATTCGCTACATAGCGATAAGAACCAGTGCCACTCAGGCGGTCACCGTCTGCCGACGGTTGCATAGCGATTGGACCACCTTGGTTGCTGATATTGCAGAATGTCGCGATCGTTCCTGTGGCTTTAATCTCAGCCGAGGTAGAGGCGAGCAAAGGAGTCGGGGCCATCAAGGAGATGGCCAAGGCTGTTTTCAGAAAGTTCATGCAAAAGCTGCAAGGACCTTTTTGTTCTACTGGTGAGAATTGACGCTGAGCGCCGGTTACCGCAGCCAAAGCAGATCTGCACCAAAAAACTGAACACTGTCGCCACACTGAGACGATTGCCCCGCAGGTTGCTGAGAAAATGCGATGCATTCCCAAGACTTGTGTCTGGCTTTCCGAACCTCAGCCTCCAGGAGCATCCACTCCGCAGAGGTGGGCTCACCCTTGGACGTCTTGTAGGTGAGTCACAACTCGACGCTGCTTGTACGGGTGCAGAGCGTCAGCAACTGCTGCTCTAGCAGGATGATCGCTTTGATTGGTTCCAGCGCGGCGCACGCAGGAGCCGCCAATTCTCCAAGTCTCTTGCCATCTGAGCAGAGGACCGCAAGGCTGGGAGCACACACAGGCCACGCAGCCCGTGAGCACGAACCCTCAAAAAGACATCCGCGATCTCCAGCGGGAACTGGACAAGGAACAAGGTCACGAGCGCAAAGCGATTGTCAAAACGGCCAGCAACAAGAACCAGAAGGCAGGCAGCTTTGACGCGATAGCCGTTGCCGTTATTGGCCTCGTCCTCAGTGCCGTAGCAGTGGTCTCGGTTGGGCGAATGAGCGAAGTAGACCGACGCGCCCTTGCAATCGGCCTTACAAGCGGAGCGATTGGCCTGGCCGTTGGCTATGGAGTTGGTCGGATCAGGCGCTGACGATTCCGCCCCTAGCCCCACCTAGGCCATCACCGAGCTGGAGGCGCACCAAAGACCCGCTGCGTCCGAGCGGGGAATGGCATCGCTCCACCCATGGTCATGAGATATGGGTCAGGGAGCTGTTGCCTGACGCAGTTGCTCTTCCCGCTCCATTTTCTTTTGAAATCGGAGGGGCTGTTGGTGATCAGAGCGAGGATGGCTGCATCAAGGAGCGGACGACTGGCGATGACCGATGCCCAGAAGATCGTTCTCACCTCCGTGCTCTCGACGATGTTCGTGCCGGTGATGTTCCTGGCACCCAGCTTCTGCACAGAAGCGACCGGTAACTGGCAGTCAAGCCTGGGCACCTGGCTACCGAGCGCGTTGGCCGCTCCAGTCGCCACTGCTGTCCCAATGATTGGGTTCGCCCTTCCTTGCGGCCTCTTTGCCTGGCTCCTCTCCAGGATCTGGATCAAGAACTAGCGCTTGGGTCGGGGAGCGCCTTGAGTCCTAAGCAGTCAACCGGCTTCTGCTGACCACGAATGAATCGCTTGCGCTGAGGGCTGTCGTAGTCACCTTCGATCAGCTCCAGGAGATGTGGGTCAACCTCCCAGCCAGCACGTAATCGGGTGTAGGCCTCCTCCCTGTCCATGGTCAGGACGACTCTCTCAGTCGTCGTCTGTTCTGATCTGGCTGCATCAGCAGCAGGTCTTGATAGTCGGCAACGCACTCCAAGCACTCGCAAGGAACTCCATGGAGATCCCAGCGGTCCAGCGTGTAGCCAGTTAATGCGGCTTCGTCTTTGTGGAACTTGGTCACATTGAGGTGACGAAGGTCGAGTGAACGCTCTCGTGAATCACAGAGGGGCGCAGTCGTGCAAACCGCCCATGTCCTGGGGATCACACTGTTTTTGGTAGCCATTGCTCCTCGATCGCTAGATGTCTTCCACTTTCAAGCCGAAGAGGGATGCAGTCTCTGCTGATCAAAATGGAGATCAGAAGAGCAAATGGACGAGGCAGCAGAAGCGATTGGACTGGCTGGGTTCGGCGGACTCAAAGCCCAGCAAGGCAATGAGAATCAAGCAAATGTGACCCACATAACTGATGGGCGTATCTTGAAAGTCAATTCATTCCTTGCGCTCACGAGCACCCAGCCCTGCAAAACGTGTAGCGATCCCGAAGCCAGTCTTTAAAATGCTTGAGGAAGTGCAAAACCTGTAGAAGCCTGGTCAATAGTCATCGCGAGCTAGAGCAATGATCATTGTTCAGCGTTTTGACGCGGCAGGGCAAATATGGGTCGACGAGGTTGTGAGACATGCTTGGTGGAATGCGTACACCACCACAAAAGCCAGGTGCTGGGTTTCAGGGAGGAGTTACAGAATCGTGTCTGGACACAGCCGTGATGTGCTGCATGAGTTCCCGGTAGACGAGTACGGGAACTGCTGTCGACTGAAAGACTTGAGAGCTACAAAGAGCCAACTACATCCCTAAGGCACCAAGCGGCTAACCAGAAGTGAATGCAAAAGCTGGCGTCCTCTTTTCTGAGCAAAGAATGGAGGACCGGTGGCACCCGTCTTTTTTTGATCCCCCTCTCCGCTGCTGTGTCGCCTGAGCAGTGGCGTCCCGATCAACGTGGGTGCTTCTTCAGGTAGGCAAAAACCGTTTGGTCATGAGCCCTCGTCCAAGACTTGCGCCCGTGAATCGCAATCGCAAATTCAACAGCATCGATTTGCCGCTGTCTCTCGCGGTGCGATGCTGCATCGAGAGTTCGCATCATGCACTCGTTCATCAGACCCTAAAGCTGGCGTTCCTGACCTGAACCACCGCTGTCCTCAGTCATCAGTAAACAGTGCTTGAGGGAGCACAGGAAGCCTCTTCAGCACAAATGCATCAGACACCAGCAGATGCAATGCGGCGTAGACCTACTTCACCTTTATCTCTCGCCAATCACTACGCTGGCACCAAAAGCGAGACCGAGAAATGGTGAAGACCCTGTCAGCATTCTTGATCACATTGGTTGCAGCATTGCTGCTCAATGTAGCGCTAGTTTCTCGACACTATGATCAAAAGCCGCGTCCATATGAACCCGAGAAAATAACCAGTGGAGACATAGTCCAGCTCAGCGTGCAGGAGTTACTCCCCCTAGAGATCAATCCAATCTTCGAACCTTCGACACGACGTCAACAACCAACCCAATAGCAGAAGCGACCAATACTTCGCATCTCCAGCCTGCGTCTTCCGATGCCAGGAAAAGTGGCGATGACTTGGTTCTTTTCATGAACCCATCCGCTGCTGGATTGCCCGAGCAGCCGCTGTCATGAGCGTTGGACGAATGAGTGCAGTAGACCGACGCACCCTTGCGATCGGCCTGAGAAGCGGTGCTGTTGGCCTTGCCGTTGGCTATGGAGTTGCTCGGATCAGGCGCTGAGGATTGCACCCGCAACCCCACCTAGGCCATAACCGAGTTGGAGGCGCGGTGAAGACAGCGCTGTCCGAGCGGGGGCCCACCACATGGCCCCCAACAACTCGAACCTGAGGGTCAGCGTGCTGTTGCGCTCACCATCAGGCCTCCCCGTGGGATGGGGCTGGGCACCAGCTGCAGCGAAAGATCTTGATCCGGCTCCAGTTCAAGCTGAACCTGCTGCAACAAGCCAACGACCATCAAACGAATTTCCAATTCGGCCAGGGCTTTACCGAGGCAGACCCTCTCGCCACCGCCAAAGGGCAGCAGTGTTTGCCCAAACGAACCATCGAGATGGCGCTGCGGACGGAACTCCGTCAGGTCTGTGCCGCTGCTGGTCGCCGTTGGCGTGAGCGCCACCTGGATCACACTGTTCGCTGGCACGGCCACATCAGCCAGCTCAATCGCCTGCAGGCTGCGGCGAAAGAACCCACCCACCGGCGGGGTTTGCCGCATCACCTCGAGCACGGTGGCATCCAGCTTTTGTGACTGCACTGCTGTGGTCGCAGGCCACCCAGTGGCCATGACATCGCTCTGCAGCCAATCCATCACCTCCGGATGCAGCAGCAAGGCGCGAAACAAGCAGCTCAGCGATGACGCGGTGGTTTCGTAACCAGCGAAGAGCAGCAGCAGCAGTTGCTCCGCCAGATCGTCGTCCTCCAGAGGAATCCCCGCCTCATCCAGGCCACCACTGAGGAGATCGAGGCCACCTTGATTGCGGCCCTCCTTCAAGACATCTTTGATGCGCTTCAGCAACCGCTGGCGAGCTGCCAGGGCTTTGGCAAAGGGTGTGCCCGGTATCGCCAAGGGAATCGAGAACAGAGCCTTGGTCCAGATCTCAAAGTCAGCGAACAGGGCGTCACGGCGATCCGGATCGAGCCCCAACACCGTGGAGGCGATCACGGCAAAGGCGAAGCGGCGCATCCTCCCGGCCAGGGGAACTGGGCCACCAGCCGAGGTCAGCTCCTCTGCGAGCTCATCCACCAGGCCAGAGATCGATGGGGTGTAGCGGGCTAGGGCTGCACTGGAGAACAGCTGACCGACCACACGCCGGCGGGCCTTATGACCCGCTCCACTGCGGTTGGCGAGGGAACGACTGCCTAGCAGCTGTTTGACACTCTCAGGCCACCAGCCCTCAAGTAACTCGCCTTGGCGAAAGAGATCGTTGATCGCCCGTTCGCCTCGGATGAAGACGATGGGCTGGGTCAGCAGCTTGGTGGCAAAGACATCGCCATAGGTCTCAAAACGCCGCTGGGCAAAGCTCGGATCGCCGAAGAAATCAAGGGTTTCCTTCAGGCCGCTCACCGCACCGGTGTTGGGCAGGGGCTTGACAGGCATGGGCCCAGGCGCGCGCAGGCGATCAACTTATCGATTGGATGACGGCGTCAGCCAGAGGGGACTGGGCCATCAACACAGGGGCCGGATCCGTCAACGCCTTCAGATAGCGACGACGCTGCGCGCTGTCCTCTGGACGAGCCTCCTGTTTCGCGCCATCCAGGCC
>NZ_JAFMFX010000055.1:0-11439 GCF_017855895.1 Vulcanococcus sp. CPBay_Sum15L08_68
GGCGCAGCCGCCTGGGCCATCGCCTCAGCCTCGGCCCCATTGGCCACGATCACCAAACCATCCAGCTGCAGCGCAGCGGCGCGCTCGGCCACCTGGCGGTGCAGGGCAACACTCTGCTCCCCGAGCTCCAGCATGGTGCCCAGGACCGCAAAGCGGCGGCCGGGCTGGCGCGCCAGTAGATCCAAGGCCGCCAAGACGGCTTCTGGGGAGGCGTTGTAGGTCTCATCCAACAGCGTCAGACCGCCCATCTGCAGGCGCCGGTTGCGCCCCCCCGGGACCGCAACACTCATCTGGGTCAATGCGTCTGCTGACACCCCGAGCTCGGCAGCAACGGCCAGGGCCAACAGCAGATTGCGGGCGTTATGGCGCCCCTCCAAGGGCAAGTGAATACGCGATCCCCCCACGCGCATCACCCCAGCACGCTCATCGAGCTCACCGATCCAATCGGCCTGATCGGCGCCGGCGTCATCAGACAGAGCAACCCGTGCGACCCGACCCGACCAAACCTGAGCCAGAGCCGCCTCGAGCAGTGGATCGCCCGCCGGCACAACGAGCAGACCCTCTTCCTTCAGGGCGGCCGTGATTTCCAACTTGGCCTGGGCGATCGCCTCCCGGCTTCCCAGACGTCCGATATGGGCGGTCCCGATGTTGGTGACCACCGCCACGTCCGGGGCAGCGGCGCGGCTCAAGCGTTCAATTTCGCCGAGGCCACGCATGCCCATCTCGACGACCACAGCCTGGTGTTCGTCGCTGGCGTTGAGGAGGGTGAGTGGAACGCCGATGTCGTTGTTCTCATTGCCACGGCTCGCTTGAACAGGACCCAAAGGCAGCAGGGCTGAGCGAATCAATTCACGGGTTGTGGTCTTCCCCGCCGAACCGGTCACGGCCACCACGGGGCAATGCAGCTGCCGGCGATGGAGCAACGCCAACTGCTGGTAGGCCTCAAGGCTGTCTTCGACGAGCCAATGGAGCAGACCCTCTGGAACTAGCTCACGGCGATCCCGTTGCACAAGGGCAGCCTGGGCTCCAACGGCCAACGCCTGGGGCAGGAACACATGGCCATCGAAGCGCTCACCCACCAGGGGAACGAACAGTTGTCCAGCCGAGAGCGTCCGGGTGTCGGTGCAGATCTCGCCGACGGCAGCCTCGGGATCCCAATCGGTTGAGGCACCTTGGGGGGCTCCCCAAAGGGCCATCAGAGCGCCGAGCTGCATCGGATCAGGTGGACGGAGATTCGCTGAGCACGATCATGCCCTCACCGACCAGGGCATCTCGGGCGATGAGGCCAGAGCGGGAATCGCGTAGCTCCAGGTGTTCGTAGCCGAGCTGATTGGCCCACAGCTGCCAAACCTCAGCGCGCCGCTGCTGCTCCTGCGGGGTCAGTGCCGGGAAGGCTGGCCGCACCTGCAGGATTAAGAGGGACTGGTCGGCAACGCCCTCGGCCTGGACCAGCAGTCCATCGGCCTCGGGTCGCTGCACCAGCTCAAGCAAAGGGTCGGGGGCATAGGGCCCCTCGAATTCCTCAGGTTCCAAATCAAAAGCGTCGGCATCGCTCGGTTCGATCGGCTCAATCGGCTGAACCGGCGGCTCCTCGACGAGAGCAGGTGCTTGGGCCACCTCCGGATCGCTGATCGGCTCGGAGGATTGCTGCGGCTCAGGTGCGCTCTGCACCACGGCGGCTGGAGGGGCTGGATCAGGGGCAGAGGGCCAGACCCGCAGCAGCAGGACCAGGGCCGACCCGAGCAGTGCCGCTAAGAACAGGGCTAAAGCCGGCCAGAACAGGGGAGCGAGATCCGACGGCCACCAGGACGGCGACCAGAGGCTTCCCTGGCGATTGCGTCGCCAAAGTTCCCGGGAGCGGAGCACAAGGTCGCCGCGGACGGCGCCAAGGTCCTCGGCCAGGGAGAGCCAAGGGTTCTTGTAGGGCGCCGGCAGATTGCTGCGCCGTTCCGTGGGCGGAGGAGAACTCAGCGGCTGCTCCGGCGGCGCAGAAGCGAGAGGGGATTGCGCAGACCAGGAGCGGCCTCAGCCTCAGACACTTGGTCAAGGCCCTGGCGGCTCGGATCGGCCTGCTGACCCTGGGAGAACTGCTCCACCGCTTGGGCGTCGGGGGTCGGTTCTTTGACCCCTTTGACCTCCTTGTACATCCGGTCGTACTCCAGGGCGGAGCGATCCCAGCTGAAATTGGCCTGCATGGCACGGCGCTGCAGCTCCGTCCAACTCTGGCGATGGCGATAGGCCTCCCAGGAGCGGACAATCGAGGTGTAGAAATCGAGTGGCTCGTAGCGGTCGAAGCCAAACCCCGTGCCGGTGTGGCCATTGGGGTCGTGCGGGGGGACGGTGTCGACCAGACCACCGACGCGGCGAACCACCGGAATGGAGCCGTAGCGCATCGCCAGGAGCTGACTGATGCCACACGGCTCAAACCGACTCGGCATCAAGAACGAATCACTACCGGCGTAGATCAAGCGCGAGAGGGCGTCGTCATAGGTCAGGAAGACCGCAAAACGCCCCGGATAGCGGGAAGCCATCTGCCAAAGCCCCGCCTCGAGGTGCCGGTCCCCGGTCCCCAAGACCACGATCTGGCTGTCGGAATAGGCCAGGACCCGGTCCGCCACCTGCAGCAGAAGATCAATGCCTTTTTGGTCCACCAGACGGCTCACCACACCCATCAGATAGGTGTCGGGATTGACCGCCAAGCCCATGCGCTCCTGCAGGGCCCGTTTGCACACGGCGCGGCCCGAGAGGTCATCGGCGGAGAAGGTCGCGGGCAGGGTGGAATCGGTGGCCGGGTTCCAGGCGTCTTGGTCGATGCCGTTGAGGATGCCGCGCAACTTGCCGCTGACGAAATTCAACAGGCCGTCGAGCTTCTCGCCGTACTCAGGCGTGCGGATCTCCTGGGCGTAGGTCGGTGAGACCGCATTGACCCGGTCGGCATAAAGCAATGCCGCCGCCATCGTGTGGTCACCCTGCATGTACCAGGGGCACCAGGTCATCCGATCGAGCTTCCAGCGCCAGGGGCCCTGGTACTTGAGGTTGTGGATGGTGAAGACGGTGCTGATCTCCGCGTCCTGGTGCATCCAGACCGGAATCATCCCGGTATGCCAGTCATGGCAATGCAGGATGTCGGGCTTCCAGTGGTGCCAGGCAAATTCCGAGACGGCACTGGCAAAGAAGGTGAAACGCCAGTCCTCGTCCTCGCCGCCGTAGATCCGCTCGGGATCGAAGACAGGGTGGCCGACCAGGTACAGGGGCAAGCCATTCGTCGGATGACGGGTTTCGAACACCGCAAAATCGGTGCCCATCGTGTGGCCACGCCAGATGGGATCAGCCGGGATCTGCAGAAGGCTCCAGAGGCGGCCATAGCCCGGCATGATCAGCCGTACGTCGTGGCCCAGGGGTGCCAGGGCCGGGGGGAGGGAGCCGACCACGTCGCCCATCCCGCCGACCTTCACCATCGGTGCACATTCAGCCGCAGCAAAGAGCACCCGCATGGCGATGGGATCGCAAGTGGGCGCAACTTTACGGGCAGTCTCTAGGGAAGGACCGTCACCAAGGTGCCGACCTCGACCAGCTCAAACACTTCCTGGACGTTTTCTTCGTAGAGACGTACGCAGCCATGGGAGACCGCACGTCCAACGGTCCAGCGGTGGGGCGTGCCATGGAAGCCCGCCACCGTGCAGCCGTTGACGCTGAGATAGCGCTCACCGTCCCAGGCATTCTCTTTGGGGGTGCAGTTGCGATGGAAGCCAATCCAGCGTGAACCCAGGGGATTCTTCGGGCCCTGAGGGACCTGGGAGCCATTGCCTGGATGCTGCCAAACGGGCTTGGCCACCTTCTCGAGAACCCGATGGCTGCCGGCGGGCGTTTCCCAACCGTCCGTACCAACGGCGGCGGGGTAGCGATGCAGCATCCGGCCGTCCTTGATCACCATCAACTGCCGCGTCTGGCGATCGAGCACCAGGTGCAGTCCCTCCTGATTCATCAGCGAGGTCGGGATGCGGGAGAGGGCCACCGCATCACTAATGACCGGTGCCGGAGGTGGAATGGGGTCGGGTTGGCGTGCCTCAGCGATCTGCGGAAGCAGGGCCAAGGCCAAAGGCGCCAGGAGGGCGAGGCCAGTCGAGCGGGAGAAGGTCACAAGCCAAGCAGCAGTCTCACCTAGGACTAGCTACGAGACTTCAGTTGTGCTACGGCAGCCAGTCGGAGCCAGAAAAATCGGGAGACCGCTTCTCCAGGAATGCATTTCTGCCCTCCTGCCCCTCTTCCGTTCGATAAAAGAGATGGGTGGCTTGCCCGGCCAGTTCTTGGATGCCCGCAAGACCATCGGTCTCCGCATTAAACGCCGCCTTCAGGCAACGGATCGCCGTCGGGCTGTGCTGCATCACCTCCCGCGCCCAACGCACCCCCTCCAGTTCGAGCTGATCAAGGGGAACAACGGCATTGACCAAGCCCATCTCCAACGCCTCCTGGGCGCCGTACTGGCGGCAGAGGAACCAGATCTCCCGCGCCTTGCGCTGGCCGACCACGCGGGCGAGATAACCAGCGCCAAAGCCCCCGTCAAAACTGCCCACCCGCGGACCGGTCTGGCCGAAGCGAGCGTTCTCAGCCGCCAGGCTCAGGTCACAGAGCAGGTGCAACACCTGTCCGCCACCGATGGCGTAGCCGGCCACCAGGGCAATCACCACCTTGGGCAGGCTGCGGATCAGGCGCTGAAGATCAAGAACATTCAGCCGCGGCAGGCCGTCATCACCGACGTAGCCCCCGTCACCGCGGACGCTCTGATCACCGCCGGCACAAAAGGCATAACCACCATCGGGGGCAGGGCCGACCCCGCCGAAGAGGACCACCCCAACCCGCGGGTTATCCCGCACCCGTGAAAACGCATCAAAGAGTTCGCTGACGGTCTTTGGACGAAAGGCGTTGCGCTTTTCCGGGCGATTGATCTGAATCCGGGCGATGCCCTCCTCACTGAGATCAAACAGGATGTCGTCGTAGGAGCCCTGGGGAATCCACTGCACAGCGGCTTCAGCGGGTGGCGAGTTCGACCATTGTGCGGCGCAGGCTTTGCCGCAACTGCGCATCCGCCTGGCGATCGGTTTGCACCACCAGAAGGCTGAGCGTCTGCCCATGCGCCCAAGCCATCGCCTGGGGCAACGCCTCCAGGCTCTCTACGCGCTGGGCGGGGATGCCATAGCCCTCGGCCCAGCGCAGGTGGTCCATGGCTTGTGGCATCGCGAACAGGCGCTCGAAATCCAGGGCCGGACGGATCGGCAATTGCTCAAAGATGCCGCCGCCGCCGTTATCGACCATCACGACCGTCAGCTGGGCGCCACGCTCTCGCAGCTGCTGCAGCCAAAGCCAGCCATTGGCGTCGTGCAGCAGGGCCAAGTCACCGCTCAAGAGCACCAGGGGGCCTCTGCTGATGGCCAAACCGGCAGCGAGGGACAACGTCCCATCGATGCCCGAGGCACCGCGGAAGCCATCAATGCTGCGGCAAGGGGCATCCGGGGCCGAGAAGCTCTCCCAGTCCCGCACAGGACTGCTGCTGGCGAGCATCAAGCCCCAATCGGCTGGCAGAGCGCGACTGAGGCTCCGGGCCAAGCCTGGCTCCGAGAGCCCCTGCGCCGGGAGCAGCTGGTCCAGACGCTGCTGCACCTGCTGCTCAGCCGCCCACCAGAGGTCGCGCCACCGCTGGTTACCAGCAGCCACTGGAGCGTCCCAGCGGGACGCGGGGTGCTGAGCGAGCCAGGCCTCCAGTCCATGGGGCCAATGCTGGCTGGCCGTGCCCAAGGCATCGAGGTTGCGCGGATCCTGTTCACTCACCAACAACTGAACGCCGGCGCTTCGCTGAATCCAGGCCTGCAGACGACGGCTCGCTGGCACCGGCCCCAGGCGCAACAGTTGTGGCGCAGAAGGCAGCTGATGGCCCTCTGCCAGGAACAGGTCGTAGCTGAGAACACAGCTCAGGCCAGGCCAACCCCGCAGCCCGGAGAGCGGATCAGCCAAGACCGGCCAACCCGTCCGCGCCTGCCAGCGCTGCAGGGCAGCGGCAAAGCCCGGCAAGTCCTCCGCGCGACCACGCCAGGGACCGGCGATCACCACCCCTGGGCGATCGAGATCGAAGGGAAGACCCTCTCCAGTCCCAGCCGCAGGAGAGGGAATCAGGTCTTCGCCAAGGGCAGCCTCAGGGGACTGTGCCTTGAGTTCGCTCTGCAGGCGGCTGATGCTCTCTGCCGGGGCATGCAGGGGTTCTTCAAAGGGGAGATTGCAGTGCACCGGGCCCCAGGGGGGAAGCAGCGCCTTCGCCCAGGCCTGCTGGGCAAACACCCGCAGATCCGAGCGCTCCATCGCCGCCAGACCCCGGGGATCCCCCTGAAGCAAACAGCGGCAAGAGGAGGCAAGAAACGACTCTTGATTGACCGTCTGATTCGCCCCACAACCCTTCAAGCGGGCGGGGCGATCGGCGCTCAGCACCAGCAGCGGAATCGCACCGAAATCGGCCTCCACGACGGCAGGAAGCAAATTCGCCACCGCAGTTCCCGAGGTGGTCACCAGGGCCGCAGGACGACCGTCCCCGCGACTCAAACCGAGGGCAAGAAAGGCCGCTGAGCGCTCGTCCACGCCGCAGAACAACTCCAACCCTTGCTCCGCCAGCAGTCCAGCGGCCAAGGCCAAGGGAGCCGAACGACTCCCAGGGCAGAGCACCAGACGCCTCAGCCCCTGGCGCTGGAGCTCAAGCAACAACGCAAGCGCCGCCTGAAGATTCGCCTCAGCACTGCAGGGGTGGGGAGGGGGCAGAGGCACCGGGGCGGGCCATTGATCAGGATGTGGCGATCATGCCGGCCCACGCTGAATCGATGCAGACTCCGCCACAAGCACCCGAGTCCGCGGTGAAGGGCTGGAGATCGATCCTGCTGTGGCTGGCATTGGCCCTGGTGCTGCGCTGGGCAGTGATCGAACCGCGCTGGATTCCCTCCGGTTCCATGCTCCCCACCCTGCAACTGCAGGACAGGATTCTTGTGGAGAAAATCCGGCCCAAACTGGGCTCTGGCGTTCCAACAGGAAGCGTCGTGGTCTTCCGTGCCCCTGAGCAGCTCGTCGCCGCTGGCTATGACCCAGCGGCAGCTCTGATCAAACGGGTGATCGGCCAACCCGGCGATGTCGTGGAAATCCGCGGAGGTGAGCTGCTCCGCAACGGTGAAGCCGTCGCGGAACCCTGGCGCACTGAGGCGATCGACTACAGCTTTGGCCCCGTCACCGTCCCCGATCACCACCTCTTGGTTCTTGGGGACAACCGCAATGCCAGCCTCGATTCCCACGTCTGGGGACCACTGCCCGAGCAGGATCTGATTGGCACCGCTGTTCTGCGTTACTGGCCCCTCAGGCGGGCCGGTTTGATTCGGTTCCCCGCCCCAGAGCCAGAGAATCAGCTGGGGTAGGGTGCAACCCTGACGTGGAGCACGCCGGAATGTTCAACCCGGAGTTCCTGACCAGCGACAGCGAACCGATCAGCGGCAACTCCCTGATTCAGTACCTGCAGGAACAGTCTCCGGACGTGTTGCAACGCGTGGCTCGCTCCGCCAGCGGCGACATTCAAGACATCATTCGGCACAACGTCCAAGGCCTGCTCGGGATGATTCCCGGTGAGCAATTCGACGTGAAGATCACCGCCAGCCGTGACCATCTGGCTGGTCTTCTCGCCTCGGCGATGATGACGGGGTATTTCCTGCGCCAAATGGAGCAGCGCATGGAATTGGAAGCAACGCTGTTCGACGACGGCGGCGCCGACGCAGACCCCGGCGAACTCAGGCTCTAGGCCGAGTCTTCACCCGGAACAACACCGGAGCGCACCAACAACTGATCGATCGAGGCGAGGTAGTCCCAGTTCCCCTCGTTTGGGGCCCACTCTCTGCGCTCGAACGCATCGGCCAACTGGGCCAACTGTTCGTTGGAGCAGGGCACGGGAGCGTCGTAATGGGCCGGCACGACCCAGCGCACCTGGGGCAGTTGCGCCAATTCCCGCAACCAGCGAATCACCACGGGCCTGGCACGAGGAAAAACCAGGCGCTCCAGCACGGGTGCCACCAGAAGCGAGCCGCTCGGCTGGGTTAACGCTTCAAAGGCAGTACGGGAACTCGAGCGCCACTGAAATGGGAAGAGGCCGAAATAACTCCGGGCTGAGCGACAGCCCGGCTGAAACGCCTTGGACAACAGCTCGCGGAGGGGTGGAACCTCCAGGGCCTCCGGCCGCAAAAACGAAGCAAACAAAGCCAGACGCTCCCAACCTTTTTGGCGCAGTTCCGGCGTGTCCGTCAGGGGTTGATCGCCGCTGTCACGGGCATGGAAGAGCAGGGGGGTGGGATCGAAATCAAAAATGGGTGGTGGCTCCGGGTTAATGGCCACCAAGGCATCCGTCAGCAGCAGCGAGCCACTGGCCTGATGCAGGCAGGCAAATTCCTGAAAGCGACCCAGCCCAAGGTCAAGCGGACCCAAGGACGACCACACCAGCTCGTCGCTGTGGGGATAGCCATCCTCCTGAAGCACCCGGGTTCGCGCCCGCGGGAAGCCCAACCAGCTGGCAGGCAGGTTGATCGGGAAGCTCCACTGACCGGGGGTGATCCAAACCTCCGCCTCGGGAAAAGCCCGCGCCATCGGCGGGACAGGAAGCTTGTGCTCCAACCCTGAGGCCGTCGGCAACACAATCGTTTGGACCGCTCCAAAACGCTCCTCCAAGGAGCGAAGGGCCTGACGGACCTCGACGGTGGGCGCGACTGGGGCATAGAGCATCAGGCCACCACGCACACGGACCACCGTCATTCGGATGGGCACCGCCACGTAAAAGACACCCTGGAGCTGCTCAAAACTCCAGAGCTGGTCTGGGATCAGCTCACGCACCAGCGTGCGCTTGCGCCCGTAGGGATAGAGGGGCAGCAACGGCCACCAAGTCCAGCGCTGGTCGGAAGCGGCAACCATCGAGCGCTTCAGGTCAGCAGCACCAGGCTGATGCTCATCACGAGCATCCCCGCGGTGACCCCGAACATCATCAGGTGGTGCTTGGCGCCCGTGCGTTGGGCCGCCGGGAGCAACTCGTCGAAGCAGATGTAGATCATGATTCCGGCGACGCTGGCAAACACCAGGCCCAGAACCACGTCATTGAGAAAGGTCCGCAGAAACACGTAGCCGATCAGCGCTCCGACTGGTTCCGCCAAGCCAGAGGCAAAGGAAATCCAGAAGGCCTTGCTTCGGCTACCGGTGGCGTAATACACGGGCGCTGAGACCGCGAGCCCCTCCGGGATGTTGTGAATGGCAATGGCGATGGCGATCCCAATGCCAAGCCGGGGTTCAGAAAGCGCCGCCACAAAGGTGGCCAACCCCTCGGGAAAGTTGTGAATCGCGATGGCCAGGGCCGAAAACAGCCCAGTGCGCATCAGTGCCGAGGAATCGGAGCCTTCGCGCAAGGGCAAAATCGCCAACTCGTGCGAAGGGAGCAAGCGATCAATCAGCGCAAGAGCCAGCATCCCGGCAAAGAAGGCCAGAACCGTGACGAGATAGGCCGTGCTGGTGCCCAGGGCAGGCGTCAGGGACTGGCGGGCCTTCGGGAAGATCTCCACGAAGGAGACGAAGATCATGACCCCGGCAGAAAAACTCAGGGCGCTCGTCAGTAATCCCGGGCTAAAGCGCCGGCTGAGCACGCCAAGCCAACTGCCGATCCCTGTCGACAGGCCTGCGCCGAGGGTCAGCAGGAAGGCCGGCAGTACCTGGTGGTCCAGCGCTTCCAAGCCCGGCTCCTCGGCAAAGGTGGTTCGATGATCGCAGGCCAGGAGGCCCTTGGTGGGCGGATCGGCCGATCCAGGCACGTTTCAACAATCCCGGGCTCGACCCGCAACGCCTGGACAGATGCCCCCACATGGGGCAGAACACAGACATCGCTGCACGAGCGGGCCATGCAGACGCCATTTGGGATCTGGCTCCCGCAGGTCACAGTGCTGCGCTGCCGGCAGTTCGAGCAGGCCAGCGATGCCGTCGAAGCGGTGCGGGAGCGCCAATGCGTCGTGCTGCAACTCGAAGGAATGGAGCCCAGCGAAGCGCAGAGAATCCTCGATTTCGTGGCCGGCGCCGTCCATGCCCTGGACGGCCAAATGGAGCGTGTGGGTGATGGGACCTACCTCTGTGCACCGGCCGGGGTCGGCGTCAGTCAGCTCAGCGGCTCCTCGGAATCATGCGTCGAACCGGCCTGAACCCGGCGCTCCAACTGCACGAACAACAGCCAGGCCAGCCCAGCCGAGACACCTCCGGTCCAATCGGAGCGCAGAAGCTCAATGATCGAGGCGGTGCTTGCCGTCACCCTGAGGACCCGCAGGGCCAGGCGACCAAGTCGGTTAGCCATAGGGGCCAAAGCGTGTTGCACAAGCTGCTCCGCACTGGGCGCCCAGCCTGATGGAATCAGCGAGCGACCGTTGGGCCGCAAGGCCCGTCACGACACCTGCCGCAAAACTGTCGCCGCAGCCATAGCTCTCCACCAGGGGCCCTGGAAGCGGAGCCGCGTCGTACCGGCCGCCTGGAACGCTGTGGCCTCCGGCGGCTCCCTCGGTGCGGATCAAGGCACGGGGCGCGGGTGTGAGTTGCGTGGGATCCACCGCCTCTCCAGGATCCAGGCCACTGCCAATGAGGGCATCCAAGGGAACAGCGGCCTCCTGCAGCACGGGTAGACGGACCCGCGGTGTGGCCGCCAGAACCTTGGAGGCGCGGCAGGCGCGCAGGAGCGGCGCATCAGCCGCCGTGACGAAGAGTCCATCGCAGTCCGCCAGGTCCTTCCACGGCAACGGATCACTGAGGGACGGGCTCAGGCGGTCTCCGATCACCGTGATCGCCCGATCCCCTCCGGGATCCACCAGGCTCAGGCCCCGCCGGGTCGGAGCATCCCTCCAGGCCACATGGAGCTCAAGACCCAAGGCTTGGAGGCGTTGCACGCAGGCCTCCCCAACCGCATCCCGCCCCAGGGCCGTGAAGAACTGAACGGGTTGCTGGGTCAGCCGCGCCATCTGCACCGCCACGACCGCGCCACCACCGGCGGGCTCCTCCAGGCTGCGGAGCGCATGGCCAATGGCACCCGGTCGAGGTAGTTGATCAACCGCCAGGAATTGCACCCACTCGATGTGACCAACCACGGCCAAACGCATCGGCGGCAGTTCCGGTGCTGACCAAACAACGGGGTCGGTGGACACAGCGAAGCACGAACAACGGCTGGAACTCCATCAAAAGCCAGGCGGGCCTGCACACAAAAAAGCCCTCGCTGACGCGAGGGCTCTGGGAATAGGGGCCAATCCGTTGGGGCTCAGCCAATCGACGGTGCAGTCAGAGCCACCGGGGTGATCTCGGACGCAGCCAGGTCGAGGGGGAAGTTGTGAGCGTTGCGCTCGTGCATCACTTCCATAC
>NZ_JAFMFX010000056.1:0-11391 GCF_017855895.1 Vulcanococcus sp. CPBay_Sum15L08_68
TTTCCAGCGGCAATCTTGGTGAACTTGCCGCTCTAAATCGAGCAGCGTGCAATCCCCCTCCAGCTCCCATTCGCCCTCGGCTTTTCTGGCCTCCAAGCCAAAGGCCGCAGCAGCTCGCCGCGCCTTTCTGGACACCGAGGCCTGATCCAAGTTGAGCCGTTGGGCCACCCGATCACCGGTGCGCAGCCAGATCAGGTAATCCAGGCAATCCAGTTCATCGAGTCCAATCATTGGCCGCTCAACAACTGACCAGCTCAGGGCGAGACGCCGACAGGGACTGAGCACGCGCACGCAGCTGAGCCACGAGCTGCACAAAGGCGTCGCTGTCCGCGAAACGGCGCTTCACCACCAGGGAATCCCCCAAGGTCAGCCCTGTGGAGAGAGGCAAGGCAACCTTGGCCCCAGCAAAACAGGCCACGGTGTGGGGGCTGCCGTAGCTGATGGTGAGTTGATCCTCGGTGCGCCCCTCCCAACGGCGCGGGTCATGGCGCGTCGTTCCCACTGGAGTGCGCGCTAAACCCAAGCCCTTCAGGTGCTGCTGCATCTTCGGAAACGCACCATCGGGCAGGGAAAGGACCGGGAATCCCCGCAAATCCTCCAGGGTCAAATCGCCTGGTGACTCCAGCAGAGGGTGTGCAGGATCCACCAAGAAATAGGCGGGGTAACGGCTGAGGGGGACCACGACAAACCTGTCGTCGTCTTCCGGCAGATCGGGATGGCAACCGATCCAGACATCCAAGATCGACTGGCTGAGCAACACCATGGGATAGGGAATCCCCATGAAGTTCGATCGACCGCAGACCCAAGGATCAGAGAGACCCTCGAGATAGGGCGCCCCAGCCCCGTAGATCCCGTCAATGCGCAGGGCATCGTTCCGTTGCCAGCGAGCGAACTGATGCACCTCCCTCTCGGCATTCAGGAGCGAGAGATCCCCATCCAGGCTCCACTCCCCCTCGAGCTTGCGGGCATCCAGGCCAAGGGATTCGGCGACAGCTTTCGCGTTACGGGAAATGGTGGATTGACTGCAGGAGAGGCGAAGCGTGGCCTCCTGACCTGAGCGCAGCCAGATCAAGTAATCCAGGCAGGACAGACCAAACGGGTCAAACATGAGTTGAAGCCCAGGGCTCGACTGGCTGCCTCAAGTCAGTTCCCCAAGTCCATCGTTGGAAAACCTAGAGATCGCCTGGCCCCCGTTAGTACCGGCAGATACAAAACGATGGCGGACCCAAGGCTGCTAGCCCCGCCGCCAGCGCCAAAGCCCCCAGAGGAGCAGGACCAGCAGCATCCAGGGCAGCAGGGCACGGAGCAACAGCGCTGCCAGCAGCAAGGCCACCGCAGAGACAGCAACGCGCTTGGTTAAAGCCTTGGCCTCATCGGTCATGAAGCGCCAGCGCGGCAGAAGAGGCATCGCTCCCACGGCAATGGAGCCTCCCTTTTAGCCAGGGGCCATGAAGAAGGGCGGCCTGTTGACCGCCCTTGGCACCCGAGCGCCCGAACAGGGGCGTTCTGTTGGTGTCTGCTGCTGTTTTAGGAGTACTCGCAAAGCAACACCATGAGTAAAAGAACCGGTCTCTTCAACATCCTGGGCAATAAAAAAGACGCTGGCCCCCCAGCGCCTTCAGTTCCCCATCCCCATCGGAGATGCACACACGTTATGGAGCAGATCTGCGCTGCGCTATCGGTATAAACACCGGCTTTCAACAGTCCTAGGAACAGAGTCTCTTCCAACTGTTGAAACCAAAGCAGAGCTTTTGAGCCCTGCCACGCAGAGCCGCGTTACTTGAGAGTGACCCCGCTGCTCTAGCCATGCGGATCCAACGCAAAGGGCACTATCTGCTGTTGTTCTGGCAGAGCAAGCAGGACGGATGGATCAACACCCTGATGATTGATCTGCTGCATCCCACGCGCAGCAAAAAAATGGTTCTGGGCTAGGCGCCGCGATTTCGATCCAAGATGGATGCCAGTGAGCCCGGCCCCATGGTGTCCCTGCGTCAGCTGCTGCCCCTGCCCATTGCCGCTGCTGCAGTTCTGAGCGGCGGAGCGGGGCTGGCGGCTGACCCCTACGTTCCCTTCCCCAGCGAAGAGAGCCTGAAGGAGTTGCAGCTGATCACCATCAGCTGCGCCCGCGACAACAGCGCCGCCAGCTGCTCACGGTCCCGAGAGCTCGCCGATCCACTGATGGATCACCCCCGACTTCCCGCCAGCTGCAAGGACCTGCTCTGGAGCATCCTTGAGAAAGCCAAACCCGCCGCAAGCAACAGCTATCAACGGCGGGAAGCCTTAAGCGATCCAGCCCAGCGCCTGCTTTTGGTCTGCCGCAGCCTGGAGTTGGCCAAGCCCGAAGCCAACCAGCCCCAAGCCCCTGACAGCCAGAAGAAGAGCGGCTTTGGCTTTGGCGGGAGCTAGTTGCGCCGCATCACCTCTGGAATCAAGAACATCGGTCTAACTTGGTGCCCCCTCGGCTCTCACCGATGACCAGCGGCGTGCGGCAGATCGCTCTCGAGACCCCTTTCTCCGATCAAAAACCAGGCACGTCGGGGCTACGCAAGAGCAGCCGTCAGTTCGCAACGCCCCACTACCTCGAGAGCTTCATCGAGGCGATCCTGCGCACGGTTCCCGGGATCCAAGGCGGCACCCTGGTGGTCGGTGGCGATGGCCGCTTCGGCAACCGTGAAGCCATCGGTGTGATCACCCGCATGGCCGCCGCCCACGGTGTGGGCCGCATCATCACCACCAGCGGCGGAATCCTCTCCACCCCGGCCGCCTCCAACCTGATCCGACAGCACCAGGCCACGGCCGGCATCATCCTTTCGGCCAGCCACAACCCCGGTGGTCCCGACGGTGATTTCGGAGTCAAGGTCAATGGCGCCAATGGCGGTCCGGCCCCCGAATCCCTCACGGACGCGATCTACGCCTGCACCCAGACCCTGGATGGCTACCGCATCCTCGAGTCCGCGCCGGTCGACCTTGATGCCGTCGGCCAGCAGACGGTGGGAGATCTCCGCCTGGAGGTGATTGATGGGGTTGATGACTACATCGCCCTGATGCAGAAGCTGTTCGACTTCGATCAGATCAAGGCGCTGATTCAAGACGACTTCCCGATCGCCTTCGACGCGATGCACGCCGTCACGGGCCCCTACGCCACCCGACTGCTCGAGGGCCTGCTGGGGGCACCGGCAGGAACAGTCCGCAACGGCAAGCCCCTGGAGGATTTCGGCGGCGGCCACCCGGATCCCAACCTCACCTACGCCCACGATCTGGCCGAGCTCCTGATGGAGAGCGATGCCTATCGCTTTGGTGCGGCCTGCGATGGCGATGGCGACCGGAACATGATCCTGGGCAACCGCTGCTTCGTGAACCCCAGCGACAGCCTGGCGGTGCTGACCGCCAATGCCACGCTGGCGCCGGGCTATGCCCAAGGGCTCTCGGGCGTCGCCCGCTCCATGCCCACCAGCGCCGCCGTGGACGTCGTCGCCAAGGAGCTCGGCATCGCCTGCTTCGAGACACCCACCGGCTGGAAGTTCTTCGGCAACCTGCTGGATGCCGACCGCATCACCCTCTGCGGTGAGGAGAGCTTCGGCACCGGCAGCAACCACATCCGCGAAAAGGACGGACTCTGGGCCGTTCTCTTCTGGCTGCAAATCCTGGCCAGCAAGCGCTGCTCGGTGGCCGAGATCATGGATGCCCACTGGAAGCGCTTCGGCCGGCACTACTACTCGCGCCATGACTACGAAGCGATCGCCAGCGAGAAGGCCCATGGCCTCTATGACCGCCTCAAGGGCATGCTGCCCTCACTGGTGGGCCAGGACTTCGCCGGCCGCCGCATCAGTACGGCCGATGACTTCAGCTACAGCGATCCGGTGGATGGCTCCCTGACCACCGGCCAGGGCCTGAGGATCCTGCTGGATGACGGCAGCCGCGTTGTCTTCCGCCTCTCCGGCACCGGCACCCAAGGCGCCACCCTGCGGCTCTACCTCGAGAGCTATGTGCCCAGCAGCGGTGATCTGAACCAGGATCCCCAGACCGCCTTGGCCGACCTGATCACTGCAGCCGATGCCCTGGCTGAAATCAAGACCCGCACGGGCATGGACCGCCCGACCGTGATCACCTGATCAGCCCTAACCCCGTGCCGTTGGAGCGCCAAACCAGCGCTCCTCCAAGTTTTTGATGGCGACATAGAACGGCGGAACCACCCCAAGCGACAGCACCGTGGCGACCAATAGGCCACCAAAGATCACGGTGCCGAGGGACTGCTGGCTGTTGGCTCCCGCCGTGGTGGCCACCACCAAGGGGAAGAATCCCGCCAATGAGGCGATGGCCGTCATCAAGATCGGCCGCATCCGCGACTCAGCTGCGGCAATGGCAGCCTCGCCGTAGGACATCCCCGATTCCAGATGCTGCTCGGCGACCTCGACGATCAGGATGCCGTTTTTCGCGGCCAAACCAATCAAGGTCACCAAGCCCACCTGGGCATAGATATTGAGATCAATCGAGCGCAGGGAGAGGAACGCCAAGGCGCCGAGCATCGCCAAGGGCACCGTCATCAGGATGATCACCGGGGTGACGTAGCTCTCGTACTGGGCGGAGAGCACGAGATAGACAAACAACACCCCCAGGCCAAAGACCAACACGCTGGCGCTGCCGGCCGAGAGCTGTAGAGCGGCAATCCCCGTAAAGGCATAGCCGATGTTGTTGAAATCAAGGGCCTTGAATTGTTGTTGGATCGCACTGAGCGCCTGACCAGAACTCTTACCCAAGGCCTGAACACCCTGAATCAAGACCGTTCGGTAGAGGTTGTAGTGGCTGATGACCGGCGGTGCACTGGAGAGTTCAGACGAGGCGAACTCCGAGACCTGCACCAACTTGTTGTCGCGGTTGCGTACGTAGTAGCTCAGGATGTTCTCCAACCCCTGGCGACCGGCGGGCTCGGCCTGGACATAGATGTTGCGCACCTGACCACTCTCGTAGGTCAGACCGGAGTAGTTACCACCCGCCAAAATGGCGATCGTCTGCATGGCCTGCTGAAAGTCGACATTCAGCGCACCCAGAATCGATCGATCGATCTTCAGTCCAAAGGCTGGAGCACTTGGAACAAACTGGGTATAGAGGTTGGAATAAGCACCGCTGGCCTGACCCTGGCTGACCAGTTGCTCCGCCAGTTGATCCAACTGGGTGAAGGTATAGGCACCATTACTGAGGTCGTTGAACTGGAAATAAAAGCCCCCTTGCGCCGAAAACCCTGGGATGGCTGGGGGTTGAGAAGCCGCCGCCAGGCCACTGCTGAAGCGGGACAACTTGGCATTCAGGCGATCAACAATCGCCGGGGCTTTGTTTTCGGAGCCTGAGCGCTCATCCAGGGGCTTCAGCCCAAAGAAAAACAGACCTTGATCGGGGCTATTGCCGTTAAACCCAGCACCACTGATCACACTGCCTGCTGTGATGTTCTTCTCCTGCTTGAGCACCTCGGCGATCTGCATGCCCACCTGTTGGGTCTGAGAGAGGGACGCTCCGTTCTGAAGTTGGTAGATCCCCAGGCCATAGCCCTGGTCCTCCTCAGGGATGAAGGCCGTGGGCAGGGCATTGAAGGCAATGGCGGTGGTCACAATCCCAGCCCCCAAACCCATCAAGATCCAACGCCGGCGGTCGATCAGCCAGTGGAGGAGACGCCCATAGCCCTGCTCCAAGCGAGCAAAAAAGGCATTGAAGCGATCAAAGATCAGAGCCAGCCGACTGCCGGCAAAGCCAAACCCCGCAATCCCCACGACATAGGCCAGGGGGCCAAAGGAGGCGGCGCTGAATTTTCCAAAACCCAGCCCAATCACCAGACCAGCCACGGTCCAACGCCAGCCTTCTGGGCGCGGAGGCTTCTCAGTCTTCAAGATCAGCCCCGCCATCATCGGCGAGAAGGTCAGGGCGTTAAACGTCGAGATTGCGATCGAGAACGCGATCGTCAAGGCGAACTGGCGGTAGATGATGCCGATCCCACCGGGATAAAACGCCACCGGCACAAACACCGCCATCAGCACCAGCGAGGAAGCAATGATCGCTCCGATCAATTCGCCCATGCATTCGAGGGCGGCCTGACGCGGTTTCATTCCCTGCTCAAGGTTTTTGGCCACCGCTTCAATCACGACAATGGCGTCATCCACCACCAGGCCCGTGGCCAAGACCAGGCCCAGCAAGGTGAGTTGATTGATCGAAAAACCAAAGGCCTTCATGAAGGCAAAGGTGCCCACCAAGGAGATCGGAATCGCCAGGCTCGGAACCACCGTGGCGCGCCAGTCCTGCAGGAACAGAAAGAGGATCACCAGCACCAACACAATCGCCAAGCCCAGGGCATCGGTGACCCCTCCAACGGCGGACTCAATGAACTGCCCGACGTTGTAGATCTGCTGCACCGTCACCCCCGGAGGAACCTGAGCGCGGAACTGATCCATCAGGTTCACCACCGCCTCGCTCACCTGCAGGGCATTGCTCTCGGGGGTCTGATAAACGCCGACGGTGATCGCCGGGTAGCCATTGATATCACTCCCTTCCGTCGCAAAGGTGTTGAAGCCATAGGTGGCTTCTCCCACGTCCTGCAAGCGCAGCAGATTGCCCTGGGGAGAGCGACCAACGATCAACTGGTTGAGCTGATCAACCGAGACCAAGTTGCCATTGTTCTCCACCAAGATCGGATAGGTGAAGAGCTGATTTCCCCCCGCCGGTGGACCACCGACCAGGCCACCAATGGCGACGGAGTTCTGACTGCGAACAGCCGACACCACCTGATCAGCGGTCAGCTGGTTGGCCGTGAGCTTGTTCGGATCGACGAACAGCCAAAAGGCCGGGTTACTCCCGCCAAACAAGGTCGCTTGGGCAACCCCTGGAATGCGCTCTAGCTGGTAGTAGAGCTGCTCGTAGATCAGGCCATTGAGATAGGCGCGATCGAACTGCCCCTCCGAGGAGGAGACCTGATAAGCCAACAGGATCGAGGGGGTCGTTTGGATCACCGAGACCCCGGTGTTGCTCACCTGCGATGGCAATTGGGGCATCGCCAAGGACACCCGGTTTTGCACATTGACCTGGTCAATGTTGATGTCAGTGCCTTCGTCAAAGAAGACATTGACCGTGCTGGCACCGGTGTTGGTCGTCAGCGAGGAGATGTAGGCCGCTCCCGGCACGCCGTTGATCTGCTGCTCGAGAACGTTGGTGACCGCCTGCTCCGTCACCAGGGAGTTCGCTCCGCTGTAATTCGCCGTGACCTGGATCTGCGGTGGGGCGATGTTGGGAAGGTTCTCGATTGGCAGGGTGGGGATCGCAATCAGTCCCACCAGCACGATCAAGATGCTGCACACCGTGGTGAGCACCGGGCGCTTGATAAACCGATCCGAGAGCGACATCGCAGCTGCTCCCTAGGGCTTGCTGGCCGGAGCGATGGTCACGGGCAAACCCGTTCGCAGCAGAGCCGTATTGCTGACCACCACCTGATCCCCAGCCTTCAAGCCCGAACGCACGGGGTAGCGGTTGTGTTGGAGATCGCCCAGTTGAACCGACGTCTGCACCACGATTGGCGTCGAGCCGGGCATTGAGGCCAGCCGCTTTTTCTGTTTTTCGGGGACGGTCTTGGAGGCTTTGATCTTGGGCAGGGCCTCCGAGAGACGAACGATCCGATAGACAAAAGGCTGCTGGGCTTGCATCAACACCGCCGACACCGGGACCGAGAGGGACTGCTGGCTTCCGGTGATGATCCGGTTCAAGACGTACTGGCCCGTCTTGAGTTTGCCGGTGAGGTTGGGGAACGCCGCCTTCACCAACACCGTGTTGGGCGAAGAGCTGTTGCCGCTGACGCCGAAATAGGGAGAGATAAAGACCACCTTGCCGCTCCCCTCCACCGGCGGATTGCCCTGGGTGCGCAGCAGAACCTCCTGATTCAGTGCGACGCGCGAGGCTTCCGTCGCAGGAACATCCATCAACGTCCAGAGGGTGGAGTTATCAACAATCCCGGTAATCGCCTGCCCCTTGCGGACGTAATCGCCGAGCTTCACCGTGTCGAGATCGCCAATCTCTCCATCGATGGGAGAGGTGACGTACTTGTATCCCAGAGTGGCGGCATCGGAGCGCACCCGCTCGGCACTTTGAATCGCCTGGGTGACGTAAGCATCCCGCTGTTTGGTGGAAACAGCGCCCTGTTCATTCAAAAAGACGTAGCGCTCGGCATTAAGGCGGTCCTTGCGCGCCTCGGCCTTGGCCGAATCCAGTGCCGCGGTCTGCTGCACGTTGTCGAGCACCAAAATCGGCTCGCCCGCTTTCACCTTCTGCCCCTGCTTCACCAGGATCTTCACGACCCGGCCATCGGCCTCGGGCCTGAGCGAGACATCGGTGGTCGAGCTCAAGCGACTGATGACATCAATCGATGGATTGAACTCAGCCGAACCAATCGTTTGGACCTGAACGGCCGTCGGCTGGCGTTGGGGTTGCTTGGGCCCACAGCCCACCAACAACAGCAACAACGGCAGGGGAGCCAGCAGGCGCCGCACGACAGTGACTCAGGAATCCGCAACCTAGGGATGCTGAAGGGTTCTGTCCCGCGGATGATGGAGATCGACACCTCATTCGGCGCGGCTTGAGCGATCTCTTCAGCCATCACGGTGAGCAGCTGCGCCAGCACCATGCCCCCCTGGCTGATCGCCTCAGGCCCAGGAGCCTCGACGACTTTCAAGGCCAGGAGGAGATCCTCGGACCCGGTCGACTGCTGCGGCGTGCCATCAACGCCGACCGTGTCGGCAACCTGATTTTTTACGGCCCACCGGGCGTCGGCAAAACCACCCTGGCCCGGATCATTGCGGCCACCACCCGGGCCCACTTCAGCAGTCTCAATGCCGTCCTCGCCGGCGTGAAGGACCTGCGCCACGAGGTCGATGAAGCCAAGCGCCGGCTCGATCAGCACGGCCTGCGCAGCCTGCTCTTCATTGATGAGGTGCACCGCTTCAACAGCGCGCAACAGGATGCACTGCTGCCCTGGGTGGAAAACGGCACGGTCACCCTGATCGGAGCCACCACCGAAAACCCGTTCTTTGAGGTCAACAAAGCCCTGGTCAGTCGCTCACGGCTGTTTCGGCTTCAGCCCCTCGAGAACCGGCACCTGCATCAACTGCTCGAGCGGGCCCTGCGCGATCGGGAACGGGGCTATGGAGAGCGGCCCGTCCAGATCAGTCCTGAGGCCGCTGCACATCTCGTCGAGGTGGCCGGCGGCGATGCCCGCAGCCTGCTCAATGCGCTGGAGCTGGCGGTGGAGACGACGGAGCCCGATGGCGAGGGACAGATCGTCATCACCCTGGCCATCGCCGAAGAATCCATTCAGCAGCGGGCCGTTCTCTACGACAAACAAGGGGACGCCCACTTCGACACCATCAGCGCCTTCATCAAGTCCCTGCGCGGCAGCGACCCCGATGCCGCTCTCTTTTGGCTGGCGAAGATGATCGAAGCCGGGGAGAACCCCCGTTTCATTTTCCGGCGCATGCTGATCTCCGCCGGGGAAGACATCGGCCTGGCGGACCCCCAAGCCGTCGTGGTCGTTGAGGCCTGCGCCGCGGCCTTCGAGCGGGTGGGTTTACCGGAAGGCCTCTATCCCTTGGCCCAGGCGGCGCTCTATCTGGCCTCCACCGAAAAAAGCAACAGCCTGCTCGGCTTCTTTGACGCCCTCAAGAACGTCAAAGCCAGCAACCGCCAGGCGGTGCCGGCCCATCTGCGCGACGCCAACCGCGACGGCAAGGCCTTCGGCGATGGCGTCGGCTACCGCTACCCCCATGCCTACGCCGAGCACTGGGTCGCCCAGCAATACCTACCCAGCGATC
The DNA here is from genome assembly GCF_017855895.1 of Vulcanococcus sp. CPBay_Sum15L08_68. Lineage (NCBI taxonomy): Bacteria > Bacillati > Cyanobacteriota > Cyanophyceae > Synechococcales > Synechococcaceae > Vulcanococcus > Vulcanococcus sp. CPBay_Sum15L08_68. The sequence goes on from NZ_JAFMFX010000056.1 coordinate 9,837, forward strand.
TCCAGGGGCAGGTCTTCTGGCAGCCGGGAACCCTGGGTTGGGAAGGGGAGCGCCGCCAACGGCTGCAGCAGCGACGTGCCGCCCAGCTCGCCGCGGCCGTTGAGCATCAGCAGGAGCTGGGCGAGATGCTCAGCAGCGGTCCGGATGACCCCGAGCTCGAGCGCTGGATTCAACGGCAGTCCGGCAGCGAAGGGGAACGCCTCGATCGCCTCCGCCAGGAGCTCTGGGCTGATGCCCCTTGGCAACGGCATGACCGGGTACTCCTGCTCGAGGCCCGCTCCCTGCTCTGGGCCCTCGATCCCCTGCAGTGCTGCCCCGAAGGCGGTGTGGTGATCCACGCCGCCAGCAGCGCCGATCAAACGCGACTGGGCACACAACTGGAGGTTCTCGACAGCCTGGAGCGCCCCCAACTGATCCCAGACCTCAGCGCACTCGAGGGAAGCGGCCAACGCTTCGAATGGATTGCCAGCCGGCATCCGCTCAAACACAGCAGCCCCGAGGAACTCGAGGCCGCGGTTGCCGCCTTCACGGCACTCGCTGCACCGAAGGCCCGCCTGCGCCTGCTCTTCAGCCAGCCCCAGCTGGGTCCCGCGGGAGGACTGAAGCACGCGGGAACGCCCATCGATGCGTTGGCCGTCCTGCTGGAGAGAGTGATGGCGATCGAGCAGACCATCCTCAGGCCCCAACCCGAGCCCAACGCGCTCGAGGCCGCCCTGATCCAGCAGGGCTGGACCCTGGAGTGGAGAGCGTGGGAGGAACGGCTGGCACTACCGATTAACGAGGGATTGCTCGCCCGTTGGTTTGCAGCGGATGCCCCCTACCGCCAGCAGCTCAGTCAAACGCTCAGCCCAGCTGAGATCGATCGCCTCAAGGCCGAGCTCCAGCAACGCCTGAAGGGGACGCTGCCGCAGTTGCTGGAGCATCGACTCCTCAGCGCTCGCCGTTCGGACTAAGACGACAAAAAAGCCCCGGCATTGCCGGGGCTTTGGGATGGATCAACCGATCCGCTGGATCACCAGAGACCGCGCACGGGCTGCTTGACCGGCTCGGGAGCTTCGGCGGTGTAAGCCGCGATGCAAGCCGGGGTGTTCATGTACCAGCTGAGCAGCGAGGTGGCCTGCTGGCTGTTCTCGATGCTGTTGACATCACAGACCTTCATCGAGCCCTGGAGGCGCTGGTCGGTGGGGAGCTGCTTCATCATCCCGTAGCTCGACAGCTTGCCGTCGGCGGAGTCGAGAATGATGGCGCTACGCACGGCCTGCAGGCTGTTCTGCTGGCTGTAGTAGGGGGTGTAGTTGTTCTCCTGAATGCTCTCTTTCAGGAACTGCTCACCCTTGGGGGAATACAGGAAGCGAGCCACAGCGGCCACATCCACGGAGTATTCCTGCTGAAGACCAGCCTGGAGCTGATCTTTGGACCAACCGGACAGGTCGGAGAGGTTGCGAGGAACGGGGTTGTCGATCACCTCGTTACCGCCCAGGGGCAGCAGGGTGTTGGAGCGAACGAAACCGTTGCTCACCGTCCGGGCGGTCTGGGTGGGAAGACCGGAAGGCTG
>NZ_JAFMFX010000057.1:0-11155 GCF_017855895.1 Vulcanococcus sp. CPBay_Sum15L08_68
ATTGAAGATCCTCAAGAAAACCCCAACCCTCCTCTACAGCCCAATGGGCTCCACTTCGCAACATCAGATCAAAAGAGTCTTGATTGCAATGGGCGAGACCACGTTGAATCAATCCTGCAGCTAGTCCCGATTGCAACGTTTCAGAGAGGGACTCAAGCTGTGGCTCAAGTTGCGAGAGTTGGAGCCCCGTCTTTAGGCAGCGAACGCCGTAGGCATGATCAAGGTGAATATCACCAGAAAGGATCGCACCGCCATGATTGGCATCGAAACCGACAACACAGCCGTTGGGCATTGCAAACCCTGGATGGGCATCGGGAAGCAGAGTCACAGGGGTTGAAAGACCAGGCAATTGAGACAGAGTCCAAGCCTGCTCAAGGACCTGAGGATGCATGCGGAGAAGGCACTGCTGGTCGCCATAGGCGATCAATGGGAACGAACCAGCATCGGAATATGACCAGCAGTACTGGTCGATCTGCTTCCAATGAGTGAGATCCACCAAAGCCGTCCAACCAACACATGGAAGAGTGATCGAAAAGCAGTGACTAAAATGTGTACGCAACACATCAGAAGCAGATTAGGGCAGGTTCTGCAGCAGATAAGCGAATAGCTGAATGAGATTCGTAATCGAGAATTAGCCTGGTCAGGCAAATACTTGCATCTTGGAGGAACAAGTGGATCTGACCAAGTGGGATTCATTGATGGACATTGAGAATATCGTTGATCGCGCTCTGAATTGGTCGAACGCACGATTCACACCTGCACTACCACTGGGCGGGTTTGGACCACGCGTGGATATCCATGAAAGCGACGACAGCTATATGATCAAGGCCGACATGCCAGGCGTAGACAAGGAAGCACTGTCGGTGGGCATCGAAGGGGAGATGCTGACAATCCAAGGCCAGCGTGGACGTGAAAGCTTAGAAGGCCGGTCTCGGATTCACCGCCTTGAGCGATATCATGGCACCTTCAGCAGAAGCTTTTCGTTACCGGAAGATGCAGACGGCAATACCGTGAATGCTGTTTACGAAAATGGAGAGTTGACCGTAACGATTGCCAAGAAGAGTGATGTTGAAAAGCCTAGAACACAGAAAGTTCCGGTGACAATAGGAGAGTCAAAGCATCCATAGAGTTCATCGTCAAAGCGAGTGGCCGATAGTCAGAAACCATCGGCCACTCCATCGATCGTCAAATAATCCGAACGATCTGGTTTCTGCCATTTCCTTTGGCCATTGACAGAGCCTGATCAGCACGACCGAAGAGATCCGCAAATTCATTGTCGTTTGGAGAGAGGCTGACGAGACCTCCACTGATTCGTGGCCGGTAATCAGAATGATCGAAGATGCCCGGAAGGATCTCAAGATCATGTCGTATTGATTCGGACAGAGCAAGAGAATGACACTCATCGGCGTTCACAAACAAAACCGAGAGCTCTTCGTCAACAATCCGTCCGAATAAGTCTTCGATTCGCAGATGCTGCTTAACGGAATTACAAACGTCAAGAAGGACCTGATCCGCAGCCTGGTGCCCCCAGCGATTGTTCACTTGATTAAAGTTATCGATATCAAGATTCAGAAGAGCCAGGGGTATGTCGTTACGACGAGCCCCCTCCAGTTCGATTGATGCGAGGTGGAAAAAGCTATTGCGAGTAAAAAGATGGGTGACAGGGCAAAGCAGACTCTGCTGACGGAGTTCAATCTCACGCATGACAAGTTCAGCCATTTGCTGCAACATCGTCTGCTGATGATCATCGAATGGACGAGAGTCACGGTCAATCAGACAGAGCGTGCCAAGCCTATGCCCATCAGGAGAGAGCAAAGGTGCGCCTGCATAGAAGCGGATATAGGGCTCTCCTAAAACCAGTGGATTATTCGAAAAACGATCGTCCTGAAGTGCATCGGGTACGAGCAAGACTGAATTCTGGGTGACGGCGTGTGCACAAAAAGCAGCTTGCCGTGGGGTCTCCGTAGCGTTGAGACCATAACGTGCCAGAAACCATTGGCGGTTCTGATCAACGAGGGAGACCAAAGCGATGGGCACCTGAAACACGTCAGCGGCTAGCTTGACTAACCGCTGAAGATGTGGATCAGGTGGGGTATCAAGGAGGTCATGGCGTTGAAGATCGCGCAACCTCTGATCCTCATCAACTGGCATGGGAAAGTCGGGATAAGGGGTCATCGTGAGCCACTCTCATGAAGGACCCCGCCAGCAACTGAGCGGGTCATGTCTAAAAAAAAGACACTCAGAACAAGAAGAGAAGGCCATTGAGATAGGCCTAGCAACTGTGGAGTAGAAGCAAACTGCAGTACAGGTTTATCCGAACATGAGAGATCCACTGCTGCGAAGGGCCTGAAAGGGGTTAATCGCACGACATGCGCAGACAGCATGGCTTGATTCTCCAGTGATGAAGTGCAAGAGGAGTCGACCTCATTGTTGAGAGTCAAGGGAAGTCGGAGCGTGGAGATCAAGACGCTGGGTTATCAGATCAACAAGGGGTAAGTACGGCATACATTCAATATGTTGATTCAAGAGCCGATAACGTAGTGCGTCAGATCAGCAGCAGATCGGGAGAGAGGACAACAAGATAAAGTGAAGATAAATGCAATAGATCACTTACTTTGACTACAGAGTGAAAGCCAAGGGGAGCAATCGCAAGAATGAGGAGGCAAAGGTGCGCCAGGATGAAGCAAGCCACATCGACTAGGCCTCAGAATGCACAATTGCGAGGTAGGTCGCAGCAACTTTGCAGCAGTTCCGCAGAACTAAGCAGAAGGAGTACGCAGTAGGACACGAATAGATCCGCTAATTTTGTTGTGGTGCTGGCAATTGACATTGTCTCCAAGCCGCTAAAGGTTCCGACTTCTGACGGTGATCTCAATGCTGTCCTACAGCAGCCCGTACGAGCCTTAGGACTGGTGCTGCTGGTTCATGGGCCTGGAGGCAAGCGGCAGATGTTTAGAAGCAGAAAGGTCGGAAGAGCGCTAGCCGAACGGGGGTTATCAACGCTTCAGGTCAATCTCCTGCTGAATGCGGAAGGGCATACGAACGAGATTCCATGGGATCTGAACGTACTGACAGATCGCTTAGTCAGCACGCTCCAGTGGATCGGTCGAAATCAAGAGCTCTCTGCACTGCCTCTTGGGCTACTGGGAACAGGCAGCGGTGCAGCAGTCGTCATTGAGGCCGCAGTGAGAGAGCCAGGGAGAGTTGCCGCAATTGTCAGTTGTGCTGGCCGTCCTGACTTGGCATTCGAGTCATTGGCCAAACTGGAATGCCCGATCCTACTTTTAGTAGGCAAGCTGGATGTGGACCTGTTAGAGCTGAATGCCTGGGCCACGACTTTCTTAAGGGCTAAGCACGAACTGGCCGTTCTCCAAGAGATGAGCGGTCTTCTAGCGGAACCCAAAGCGACGGAGTTAGTCGCAGACTTAGCAGCAGAGTGGATGCTGCAGGAAATGTGATGCACGGCGTTCGTCTCCGCTCTGCAGCAGATATGCGAAACAAACGAGGTAATTACCTGCAACCCGGATCAGACTCTTGCATTAATCTTGGTATAGAGAAACAATCATTTCTCTTTACCCAGTCTTGCTCAATCCTTCAACATTAAATTCCAAATGAATGACCGTATTCGCGTAATGCAGCGTCAACCCCGGCGCATTTCAATTACGTTGAGCTATAATGTTCACGAGGATTTATTGAATCGCTCAGAGGAAGAGGGTCGATCAGTATCAAACCTGTGCGCTTTTCTATTAGAGGAGTCCCTGAAAGGTGCTCATCAACAAAGAGTGCCAAACCAGCCTCAAACCCATCCAGCGAGCCAAGCGCTCAACGGAATGCGGCCTCAGTTGAAAGCTCGTTCCTATTAAACACAGCTTGCCCCGGCTACCTTCGTAGCCGGGGCTTCTCTAGGGAGACTCAGCCGATGAGGCAGCTCTCCTAACCAATAGGGAAGAGGACTGGGGTCAGTCTGGTCCTGAGCTTTGCAAGAGCTTTTCGCTCAAGTCTTTGGACCTGGTCTTTTGTGCGTCCAATCGTTCTTGCCACCTCGGCGAACGAAGGTTGGTCTTCTGCGCCATAGCGCAGCTTAATAACATCTGCCTCTGGGCAAGACAGATGCTGCATCAGGCTATACATCCATGCGTAGTCGTCGTGAATTTCGATCTCTTCTTTATCGGTTACGGTATCGAGAATCGTCATTGCGCCGTCGGCACTTGCAATTTGCTGATCAAGAGACAAGGTGTTGCTACGGTAGTGCACATTGATTGCATGAAGCAAACGCTGAGGCGACTCATCCAAGAGGCGGGCCATCTCATCAACAGACAAGTATGTTCTGCTATTGCTTTGCATAGAAGCTGCACGCGTCGCAAGATTAACAACATTCACTGGGAGACGGATACTTCCATTGTGTTCTTGCAAATAGCGATGAATCGACTGGCGGATCCACCAATAGCCGTACGTAGAAAACTTGTACCCTCGACTAGGATCGTATTTCTCAACTGCTCTTAGCAAGCCAAGATTGCCTGCTTGCACAAGATCCATGGAATCGAAACCAAGATGCTGTAGGCGTCTTGAATAGCGCATTGAGACGGTGACGACGAGCCGCAGGTTTGCTGTAACGATCCGCTTTAAAGCCCTGCGTCCTCTGCGCTCGAGGGCAGCAGAGGGCTTTTCGTCATCCTTCCATTGCCTGACGATCGTTCCCAGATGAACTTCCTCTTGAGGGGTCAAAAGGGGGATACGACCGATTTGACGCAAGTAGTCACCGAATGCATCACTCATACAAGAGAGGATGAAGGCTCTACATCCTCATCCCTTAGGTTGAGTGCATTCAATTGATGCAGCACTCTTGCCCAGAGTCTGCTGCATCTTGCGGCGAAGATGTCGAGATCCATTCATCAGAACTTGGGCGAATGGATCGATAAGTGCTCTGTCGGTCAGCTCTGCTGAGAACCAATTGCCAGAGCTGTCCCTGCCTTGATCGGAAGTACCCCGCACAACTCAGCAAGTAGTAGCGCCAGAAGCGGTAAAAGTCTTGCCCTATCTCCTGACAGAGTCTTGGCCATGCCAATTCAAAGTTCTCCCACCAAGAGAGAAGAGTACGCTCATAGTCCTGTCCGAAAGATTCCCAGTCCTCTATCAGCAGAATCCCTTCAAGTCCCTTGCAAAGTTGCATTGCCGAGGGGAGTCGTCCTCCAGGAAAGATGTGAGTATCTATCCATCGATCGGTGCGATGAGTCGTTGAAGCAGAACCAATCGTGTGCAACAGCATCAGCCCCTCTGGGTTCAGGCAATCGTTCATCGCCTGATGAAATGTCCGGTCATTACGACGTCCGACATGTTCAAACATGCCTATCGACGCCACCTTGTCAAAGGGTTCAAGATTGAGTTGAGGCAAACTCCTGTAATCACAGACTCCGACTGTGATTGGAGTATCAGAGAACTTCTCTCGAATATAGCTTGCCTGTCTGTTGGAAATAGTGATCGCTACCACCTCTGCTCCGTAGTGCTGTGAGGCGACTCGAGCTAGGGCACCCCATCCACAGCCGACATCAAGCAGACGATCACCCGGCTTGAGTTCTAGTTTCTTACAGACAAGGTGCAACTTTGCCTCCTGGGCATCATCGAGATTGGTGGCATGTCGCCAATATCCGCAGCTATAGGCCATTGAGGGACCAAGCATCGCTTCGTAAACGCGTGGATCAATGTCGTAGTGGCGACGCCCCACTCGTAGTGATTGAGTAATTCCTTGCGGATTTAGAATCTGATCAGACAACCATTGAATGGATTCAAACAGCCTTCCCTGAAGAGCGAGAGGACGATTCGCACCCGACTTCAGGAGGCGGGAGATCATTTCACTTAAGTGCTCGCAGTCCCAGTCGCCACGCACATAGCCATCACCAAGGGCGAGCGAACCATTTCTCAAGAGTTCTCCATAGAACTGTCTCCGATGCACCTGAAGATCCCAGGGACGGTCGCCATTAAACTGCACATCAGCTGCACCAGTGGCGGCAAGCAGGGTGGCAGGAATGGCCATGAACTCTGATCAAGAGCTCCCAGGTAATCCAGGGTTTGTGCTGACGTCTGACTGAGGATCTGATCTGCTGCACGATCCAGTCAGATTGCCGCAGGCACCCGCATACTGCTATTTCGGTGCATTGTTGATTGAATCAAGGATCAAGAGCACAGGCCTCTTGACTTGTATGACATTCATCTGCCTGTAGAGGCATCGTTGGCAGAGTCGTTTCTGAACCTGCCAAAACTGATGCTTACAATCACGCCAATCAACTGAATTGCTCCATTTGAGCAGCATCGCAGATCAAAAGGAGATCGTGGAGCGAGAGAACAGATTGGCAGATGCCAATGAACCCTAAGACAAAGATAGAACGAGCGATAACCCAGAGGCTGAACACTGAGGACTGCCGCACTCCGCCTCATTAAATGCACAGTTCCACTGGTTTTTGAGCTCGCGATCGCTTCCATGCATACCGTCGCTAATACCCATCCAGACGAACAGAATGCGGCACCTAGTCACAGTTTGAGTCTTGCGTCGTCAGTTCAACCCTCCAACGCACTCCACTGCCAATTCCTCCATGCCTTTACGCCATCGCTGCGTCAGAAGCTTTGTCCGCTGCGTCCGCCTAGATCCGTCTGAATGGCTCTTGATGCTCGCCCTACTCCCCTGGAGCTTGACGAGGCCGGCATTGGCAGCAGTTCCGCCTGTCTTCGGAATGGAATTGGCACCCAACGTTGGAGTGAGTGCCGGCCCGGGGCATTCCACTGTTTGTGAATCTTTCAGGAGTGAATGTGGATCACAGTGGAGATGTGGGCCGAGCAGCTGTGCTGTCACTGACCTGGGCTGGACGCTTCAGAACGGCAACCTTCTAAAGAGGACAGAAGACAAAGCAGCGAATGCACCATCGCTGGTGATCCAGAGCTAGTGATGAAACAGAGAACCTGAAGGCAGCCGGGGGTCCCCTTCTTTCACTCTGTCGTGACTGAAACCCAAGCCCAGCACCAAAACCGCCTTCCAGACCTCTCGACCTCGTCCTTTCATGCAGGAACCCAGGCTCTGCGGCCAAGAAGCCGCGATCCGCGCCGCCATGGCCGAGCCCGGGACCTACTGGCGCGAGCACTCGACCCTGCAGCTCGATCAGCTGCGCTCGGGCTTTGCCTGCGCGCTGCACATGCACCAACCGACCATCCCGGCGGGCTCTGGCGGGGAGTTGATCTCCCACCTCCAGTACATGTTTGAGCACCCGGGGGAGGGCGATAACCACAACGCCGAGCCCTTTGCCCAGTGCTACCGCCGCCTGGCCGATCTGATCCCCCAGCTGATCGAGCAGGGCTGCAACCCGCGGATCATGCTCGACATCTCCGGGAATCTGCTCTGGGGAGCCGAGCAGATGGACCGCAGCGACATCACAGATGCCTGGCGCCACCTGGCCTGTGATCCCGAGATGCAACGGCACGTCGAGTGGCTCGGCACCTTCTGGGGCCATGCCGTCGCCCCCTCGACTCCGATCCCGGATCTACGGCTGCAGATCGAGGCCTGGCAGCACCAGTTCGCCTCAGCCTTTGGCCTGGAGGCCCTGCAGCGGGTGCGCGGCTTCTCCCTACCGGAGATGGCCCTGCCCAATCACCCCGACACCCTCTTCGCCCTGGTCGATGCCCTGCAGCAAGCCGGCTACCGCTGGGTTCTGCTGCAGGAGCACAGCGTCGAGACCCTCGCTGGCGGCCCCCTCAGTGAGGCCCAGAAGTATCTGCCCAATCGCCTGATCGCCCGCAATGGCCAGGGCGAGCGCCGCGAGATCACCGCCTTGATCAAAACCCAGGGCTCCGACACCAAGCTGGTGGGCCAGATGCAGCCCTACTACGAAGCCCTCAGCCGGGATCGCCTCCCCCTGGGAGACATCAGCGTGCCGTCCCTGGTCTCCCAGATCGCCGATGGCGAAAACGGCGGCGTGATGATGAACGAATTCCCCCAGGCCTTCCTCCAGGCCCACCAGCGCAGCGCCGCTGAGCCGGGCACCGCCGCCATTAACGGCAGCGAATACCTCGAACTGCTGGATTGCGACCCCGCCGCCTTCCCCGCGATCCAGGCCGCAGGCCAAGCGGAACTGCTCCAGGGACTCGGGGAGCGCTGGTCAGCGCAGCAGCTGCAGGAGCGCATCGACGCCGGCTGCAACGTCGAGGGGGCCTCCTGGACCAACGACCTCAGTTGGGTCAAGGGCTACGAGAGCGTGCTCGAGCCGATGCAGCAACTCAGCGCCGCCTTCCACCAGCGCTACCCGACGGCCCTCCCCAGTGATCCCAGCTACCAGCAGGCCCTGCTGCACCTGTTGCTGCTGGAGACCAGCTGCTTCCGCTACTGGGGCCAGGGCACCTGGACCGACTACGCCCGCGAGCTCCATCGCCGCGGCCAGGCGCTGCTGAGCCACTCCAGCCAGAGCGCCTAAAAGCGGGAACACTCCAACCAGCTGGAGTGTTCCCATGCATCCATCCGTTCGCCAGTGGCTTGAGCGCAGCCGTCGCCATGCACCCCTGCCAGAGCGCACGGTGCTGGAGCTGGCCCGCACGATTCAATGCTGGCAGCAACATCCAGCCGGTCCCGCCCAGGCCCCGAGAGCGATTCAAAAGCGGGGCCTGCGGGCGCGGGATCGACTGGTGCGCCACAACCTCGCCCTGGTGGGATTCACCTGGAGAAAGCAACACAGCGGCCTGAGCCCTGAGGATGCAGCAACGGCCGATGCCCTGCAGGAGGCGGCCCTGAATCTGCTGCGGGCCGCAGAGAAATTTGACCCAACCCGGGGCTATCGCTTCTCCACCTACGCCAGCTTCTGGATCCGCCGCGGATTGCTGCGGTTCTGCCAGCGCAACCGGCGCTGCATTGCCTTCCCCCGCGAGCAGGCCGCGCTGGTGCTCAAGGCCGAGCAACTCAGTGAAGAGCGCATGCGCTGCAATGGGATTGGCCCCAGCCTGAGCTGGCTCGCCGCCCAGCTGAGCACGAGAAAACAGCCCATCGCTCCAGCGCAATTAGAAGCCTTGATCCGCAGCTGGAATCACACCCAGACCTGCTCCATTGAGGCCTTCGCTTTCTAAGTCAAATCCAAAGGATCAGCCCCTCATCAGCCATCGCCCCTAGAGCAAAGAGGGTGAACAAGGGGCCGTGAATCCGGCTGTACTCCGCCAACAGATTCAGGCGCTGCAGCGGGCCATCAGCACTCTGCAGCAGGACTGGAGCATTGCCGTCTGCGCAGCGGATGAACGGCTGATTGGGATCGTCTGCCTACTGCTCGATCGCTGCGACTTTGCTGCGGGGTCCATCGCAGAACTGCTGGCCCTGCCGCTGCCCAAGCAGCAGAAGTTGCTGCTGATTTGTGATGACGAGCTCGCCGATGGCGGCGCCCTGGAGTTGATCCAGCGCCTGCCGCAGGCCACGGTCCTGGTCTGCCTCGATGCCGCCATTCCGCAGGAACGCCTGGCCCTGCTCTGGCGCAGCGGCGCTGCGGGACTCTGCTGCCGCCAGCACTGCGGCGGCGGTCGTCTGCTCCAGGCGGTGCTGATGCTGATGCGGGGGCTGCAATCCCTCGATCCGCTGTTAGGGGAGCGGCTGCGCGGGCAACCACCGCGGCTGATCCCCCTACAAGGCAACGAGCAGCACCTGCTGGAGCTGCTCGCCCGCGGTTTCAACAGCCGGGAGATCGCGGCGCTGGAGCAACGCCGCAGCGACACCATCCGCCGTCAGCTCAGTGCGCTGTACCGCAAAGTCGGTGTGCGAGACCAGCGCGCCTTGCTCGCCTGGGGGCTCGGACAGGGCCTGGTGCGCCCCCGCGACCTGGCCTGCCGGACACCAGATCACTGAGCCGCCCGGCCTCCAGCACCGGCAGCAGGTCCAGCAGCTTGAACTGATCGCTCCGGCTTGGGAGCCATTCCGCCAGCACTTGGCGATCCCCCAGCGGCACCGGCCGGGGCAATGGCAACAGCCGCCCCAGGATCGGTAGCCAGCGCCCCTCAGACCAGGGTTCAAAGCAGCTGATCTCAGCGAGGGCGCTGATCGCCTCGGCCGCGGGAGCGAGCGCCGCCAAATAGAAGAGCGTTGGCAGCTTCTCCACCGGCAGGGGTAAAGGCAGCCACATCCCCCGTTCACAGGCGATTGCCATCGCCTGGTGGTGGTGGGCCGTCAACAGCAATTGGGTGGCCATGGGTTTCGGTCTCTCTGGGCCGGTTCTGGCTGCTGCCCGGCCCCCGGCGCCGCCCACAGCCGTGGCGCGTTGTTGCACAGCTGTGGGGAGCGCCCAGACGTCACTGGAGTCTTTCGGGCTCAGACGGCTCTGGTCTTTCGCCTTCTTTCGGTATTGGCCGGCGCGGGTAGCCTCCCGCACCTGTTTGAACGCCATGCCCACTCGCCTCAGCTCCGAGCAACGCCGTTTTGCCTGCCAGCACCTCGGTCTCGCCCACCAACAAGCCCACCGCTATGCGCGGCGCTGGGGCATGCCGATCGAGGAGCTACTCAGCCCGGCCTACGAAGGGCTCTGCAAAGGAGCAGCCCAGTTCGATGCCGCCAAGGGCTATCGCCCCTCCAGCTACCTGGTCAGCAAGGTCAAAGGGGAGCTGCTGCATCACCTGCGCGACACCGGCTTCGCCGTGCGCATCAGCCATCGCTACCGCGAGCTCTGGGTCAAGGCCCGCCGCTGGCTCGAGCTGGACCTCAGCGACGCCGAGATCGCCATCCGCCTGGGGGTGCCCCTGGCCCTCTGGCTGGACTGCCGCCAGGCCTGCGGACTGCGCCCCGGAACCCTTGAGGGCCTTTGACATGGACCCTTGCGACTCCAAGACCTCACCCACCTGCTCACAGGACTGCTGCCCCTCTTCAGCCAGCGGCGCCCAGCCCCCAGCCCCCGCCGCCGCTCCTTTGAGCAGGGGGACTGGCTGGCGGAGCTCGAGCTGCTGCAACTGGCCCAGGAACTCAAAGCCCTGGCCGATCAACGCGGCGGTTTTGAAGCCGAGCTCTTCGATCTGATGGTCTCCATCGCCGATGTGCTCGAGCTCGACCACGGCTGGCCGCGCAGTCAATCCAACCAATGGCTCGTGCGCATGGGCCTGTGGGAGGAGGACCTCTCCGACGAGGCCTAAAGCCCCTCGCAGTGCTGCAGGCTCA
>NZ_JAFMFX010000058.1:0-11126 GCF_017855895.1 Vulcanococcus sp. CPBay_Sum15L08_68
GAACGAAACCGTTGCTCACCGTCCGGGCGGTCTGGGTGGGAAGACCGGAAGGCTGGATGAAGGTCGGAGCGCCGAAGCCGACGCCGGACTGATCGGAGTTGATGGTGGTGGGGCCGTTCTGAGGGATGGCCTGCGCAGACAGGCCTGCCATCAGGAAACCAACGCCAGCCAAGGGAAGGAGTGCCTTGCGCATGGGTTTGCAGAGGAAGACATCCCCGGTATGGCGAGTCCCGTGGGACGCGACACGGCAACTCTGGTTTGTTTTAAGAATCGGCTGCGTAAAAAACAAACTCAGCCGCCCTCAGCCCACTGGGTATCGCCCGCGCCATCCCCCACCAGCGCGCAGAGCCAGCCACCGGACTCCAGGCAAAGCGAGGGGGGCTTGAGGCCCCGTTGCAGGTGGATTAACTCCTGCTTGGTGTCATCCCAATACCAATGGCGCAACTCCTCCGCGATGGAGGACGCCATCCACTTAATCGCCGCCTCCTTGCGCACCCAACTGCGCAACACCTGCAGGCGACGCACCTCCGCCGGCAGCGCCAGCAACGCCTGGTTCTCCTCAGGCGGGAAAAAACGCTGGGCCAACAGGTCCGCCTGCAGCACGCGGTCGCGGCGCTCCAGGTCCACCCCCACCGCCCAGGGGGACCAGGCCAGCAGGAGTTGCTCACCGCTATGGCTCAAGCTCACAAATCCCCAGCCCGCCTCCAGCCGCGGCGCCTCGCCAGGGGGGCTGCAGAGGGGAATGGACTCTGCAGAGACCGCAAACAAAGCAGCCAGGCGGGCGCGGAGCTGCTGACGGCTGGAGCGATATCGGGGCTGGAGCGCAGCGGGCAAGGCCGCACACCACAGCTGCTCCTGGGGGGACAGGCCTGCAGCAGAGGGCTGCGCCAGCGGGCTGAGCCAGAGCTGGGGCGCCTGCGCTGGCAGTCCTTCTAGGCTCCCGCCAGTTGAACCCTCACCCCCCATGGCCCTGCAGGTCGGAGACGTCGCACCGGAATTCAGCCTGCCTGATCAAAGCGGCAACAGCGTCAGCCTCAGCAGCTTCCGGGGGCAGCGGGTGGTGATCTACTTCTATCCCAAGGACGACACCCCGGGCTGCACCAAGGAAGCCTGCAACTTCCGCGATCAGTGGGCCAGCTTTGAGAAACACGGCATCGCGGTGCTGGGGATCAGCAAGGACGGCGCCACCAGCCACAGCAAATTCATCAGCAAGTACGACCTGCCCTTCACCCTGCTCAGTGACGCTGAGCCCTGCCCCGTAGCCGCGAGCTACGGCAGCTACGGCCTCAAGAAATTCATGGGCCGCGAGTACATGGGCATGATGCGCCACACCTTTGTGGTGGATGCCGAAGGAAAGATCGAGAAGGCTTACCTCAAGGTGAAGGCGGCCTCGATGGCCGACGACATCCTTCAGGACCTCGGCCTCAGCTGAGCTGATCCAGGGCCTCCAGACACAGCTGAGGGGCCACAACCAACGGACTCGGGTTCAACCAGGGGGCCAGGCGCTGGGCGTCGCCGCCGGTCAGCCAAAGCGTGCAGCCGTCCTCCAGCTGCTCCATCGCCTGATTGACCGCACCGACCATGGCCTGCAGACAGCCCACCTCCATGGCAGCGGCGGTCTCCCTCGGCCAGGGCGGCAGGTTCTCGGCGTCGGGCTGGGTCAGCGGCAACTGCGCGGTTCCCTGATGCAGGCTGCGCAGCTGCAGCGCGAGGCCCGCGCTCAAACGGCCGCCAGCAAAGCGTCCCTGCTCATCCACCAGGGTGAGACTCAAGCTGGTGCCGGCATCGACCACCAGCACCGCTCCCTGCTGCTGCCGCCACGCCCACCAGCCCGCCAGGGCGCGATCAATGCCAAGCCAAGCGGGGGCTTCGGCCAGGGGAACCTGCTCCAGCCGCAAGCGCTGCGCCTCTGGCAAGGCCAAGGCAGCAGGGAGAGCACCCACCGCGGCCCAAGCCCGCAGTGGCGGCGCCGACCAAGCCTCGTCTGGATCCGGGGGCGGACTATCCCAGCAGCGCAGGCCCGAGGGCGAGCGCTCCGCCCAGTGCCATCGGCTGTTGCCCACCAGCAACAGCTCGGCCATTTAGATGCCCTCGCCGGCCATCCCGGGCAGGTGAATGCCGCATTCCTGCTTCAGACCGCCAAAGCGGGTGGCCCGTCCGCTGGTGCTGCCGTCATCGGGGGCACTGGAGTGCCAGTCGCCGACCGTCGAGTAGCCCTTCTCGAACAGAGGGTGCTGGGGCAGGCCGTTCTCCTGCATGTAATAGAAGACGTCGCGGTTGTTCCAATCCAGCAAGGGGCGCAGGGCCCAGCGGCCACGGACCAGCTGGACGGGCTCCATCGCTTTGCGGTGGTCGGTCTGGCCGCCGCGGACACCACTGGCCCAGCAGGTGACCTTGAGGTCGTTGAGCGCCCGGTCCAGGGGCTCGACCTTGCGAATGCGGTGATAGGTCTCCAGGTCTTCCACCTGACCGGTTTCCCAAAGGCGGCCATGGAGAGCCTCCATGCGCGCTGGACTGACACCGGACTGGGCCACATGCAGCTTGAGGCCCAGGTGCTCCACCAGCATCTGGGAGTACTGATAGGTCTCCGGGGGCAGATACCCCGTGTCCACCCAGATCACCGGAACCGGGCGCTCCAACTGACTGACCAGGTGGAGCGAGACCGCAGCCTGAATGCCAAAGCTGGTGGTCAGGGCGAAGCCATCACCAAAGGTCTCCAACCCCCAACGCATGCGCTCAAGCGCACTCAACGACCGCAGCTGCTCACAGGCCTGCTGGGTGTCGAAGCTGGGCGCGGAAGGGTTGGCAGACGTGGTCATCGCACCATCTTCCAATGTGGGGGGAGATGGTTAGGGTTCGCCCTGGTCTTCTTCCCCACCGTCTGCCGTGCCCCCATCCGAGGTTGAGCCCGCAGCTGTTGTGGTGATCGGCGGTGGTTTCGGCGGACTCAACACCGCTCTGCAACTGGCGGCTTCCGGTGAGCACCCCTCGGTGCTGCTGCTGGAGCCCCGGGAGCACTTTCTGTTCTTACCCCTGCTCTACGAGCTGCTCAGTGGGGAGCTGAAGCGCTGGGAAATTGCCCCCCGCTACCGGGAACTTCTGGCGGGCTCCGGTGTGGTCTGGATCCAAGAGCGGGCCAGCCGCATCGACCGCAGCCGCCGCACCATCACCACTGATCGCGGGCGCGAGCTGCCCTACAGCCAGGCCGTCATTGCCAGCGGGGGACAACTGGAGACCTATGGGATCCCGGGAGTGCGCGAGCACGCCATTGGATTTCGTGACCTGGAGGACGTCGAGCAGATCCAGGGCTGGATTGCGCGACTCAAAACCAAGCAGTCGCCGCTGCAGCGGATCGGGATCGTCGGCGCTGGAGCCAGCGGCGTTGAGCTGGCCTGCAAACTCGCGGATCTGCTGGAGGGCAGCGCCATCCTCGAGCTGGTGGAGCAAGGTCCAGAGCTGCTGCCCATCGCCAAGGCCTTCAACCGGGAGCAGGCCCGCAAGGCACTCCAACAACGGGACATCCGGCTGCGCCTGAATACCCGAGTGGCCAGCGTCGATGCCACCGGCCTGCAGCTGCAGCGGCTGGGGGATGGGACCAACAGCACCGAAGCCCTGCGCTGCGATGGGGTGATCTGGACCGCGGGCCTGGCCGCCAGCGTTCCGGAACTGCAGCCCCCGCTGCCCCTGGACCCGCGGGGCAGGCTGAAGTGCGCCCCCTCCCTTCAGGTGGAGGGCAGCGAAGACCTCTTTGTCCTGGGGGATGCCGCGGCCTGCCCGGACTCCTGCGGTGCGCTCTATCCCGCCAACGCCCAGGTGGCCTACCAACAGGCCAGCTGCATCGCCCGCAACCTGCAACGGCTTCGGCTTGGCGCCCCCCTGGAGGACTTCGTCTGGAACGACCTGGGGGAAATGATGGGCCTGGGGGTCGGCCAAGCCAGCCTGACCGGCATGGGAGTGACCCTGGCCGGCCCCGCCGCCTTTCAGCTGCGGCGCCTGGCCTACCTGGCGCGCATGCCCGGACTCCCCCAACAGCTCAAGGTGGCCGGCGGCTGGCTGGCGAACTGGCTATGAGCGCACCCAGCGGCCTGCTGCTCGATGCCATGGGCACCCTGATTGGCCTGCGCCAGTCGGTCGGTGAGAGCTATGCCGCCGTGGCTGAGACCTTCGGCCTGACGATCGCCCCGGAGGCCATCAATGGCGTCTTTGCCGGTCTCTTTCGCCAGGCACCTGAGCTGGCCTTCCCTGGGCTCAGCAGTGAGGCACTGCTCGAGGCGGAAGAGCGCTGGTGGACCACCCTGGTCGCCCAGGTCTTCGCAGCCTGCGGCCACGAGGGTCCGCTGCCCGAAGGCTTTGGGACAACCCTGTTCCAGCACTTCGCCAAGGCTGACCCCTGGCTGGTCTACCCCGATGTGCGCGAGAACCTGCAGCGCTGGCAGCAGCGGGGGCTGAAGCTGGCGGTGGTCAGCAACTTCGATCAGCGCCTCCTGCCACTGCTCGAGGCCCTGGAGCTCAGTCCTTTGTTGGATGCCGTCGTCGTCTCCTCCGTGGTCGGAGCCGCCAAACCCAGTCCCCTGCCGCTGCAGGCTGCCCTGCAGCAACTGGAGCTCCCAGCCGAGCAGGTCTGGCACATCGGCGATAGCCCCGAGGACCAGGCCAGCGCCGCGGCCGCGGGGATCCGCTGCCTACTGATCAAGCGCCCGAAACCGAACGGCACCCCTTGAAGCAATCCGCGCTCATGGGCCGCACCGCCGGCTTGCGGCCCGCCCAGACCAGACGCCTCGAGCGGCTCAGCCACCGGCGTCATCCCGAGAGCGCCGGGGTGGACTGGATCAGTCTTCAGCGCCTGGCGGCCGAAAGCGCCGAGCTGGACCTGCCCCTGAGCCTGGTGCTGGATGAGCGGGGGCTCTGCCGCTTGCTCTGGGTGGGCCCCCTAGAGCAATCGGGCCGGCTGCTCGAGCGCCTGCCTGGCGGCCCCCGCAGGCAAGGCAATGCCCTGCGCCTGATCACCTGCGTGGGGCGGGCCAAACACCTTGAGCCCCAGGGCCATGAGGCCGTCGTCGGGCTCGATCTGCAGCCGGGGTTCTGGCTGCGTTTCGGCAACAGTCCCCAGGCCGGCGGCCGCTGGCCCGCCGCCGCCTTCAGCCCCAGCTCCGATCCCCACTGCCCCTGGCAGCCCCTGGAGCAGGACGACCTTGCGGTGCTCTGTGAGCTGGCGCCGCCCGAGCCCCAACAGACCACGCCGGCCCGGGCGCTGGCGGGCCAAGAGCAGGTGCTGCTGCTGGTGCTCAGCCCCAGCGATCCGGAGGATGCCCGACGTGAAATCGCCGAGCTCGAGGGACTGGTGCGCAGTGCCGGCGCCAAGCCCCTGGGGCTGGTGGTGCAGCGCCAGTCCAACCGCAACGGCCAGAACCTCTGGGGCGAAGGCAAGGTGCAGGAGGCGGCGCTGGAGGCCCGGCGTCTCGGCGCATCGCTGGTGGTGACCGATCGCGAACTCACCCCGGCCCAGGCCAGGACCCTGGAGGCCCGGCTCGAGCTGCCCGTCAGTGACCGCAGCGAGCTGATCCTCGACATCTTTGCCCAGAGGGCCGCCAGTTCCGCCGGCCGGCTGCAGGTGGAGCTGGCGCAGCTGCGTTACCGCCTGCCGCGGCTCGCGGGCCGGGGCCTCTCGCTCTCGCGGCAGGGGGGCGGGATCGGCACCCGAGGACCAGGGGAAACGCAACTGGAGAAAGACCGCAGGGCCATCGCCCGCCGGATCGACAAGCTGCAGCGGGATGTGCAAAAGCTGCGGGAACACCGGGCTCGGCTGCGCAGCAACCGCCGTACCCAGCGCCGCCTCGCCCTGGTGGGTTACACGAACGCCGGCAAAAGCTCCCTGTTGAACGCCCTCAGCAAAGCGCCGCAGCAGGAGGCGGTGCTGGCGGAAAACAAACTCTTCGCCACCCTCGATCCCACCACCCGCCGGATCGTGCAGCCCAACCCGGATGGGGGAGCCCCGGCGCACCTGCTCCTGACCGACACGGTGGGCTTTATCCGGGACCTACCGCCGCCGCTGGTGGAAGCCTTCCGCTCCACCCTCGAAGAAACCCTGGATGCCGATCGACTGCTGCTGGTGGTGGACCTCTCCGACCCCGGCTGGAGCGAGCAGCTCAGCACCGTCCACGCCATCCTCGATCAACTCGGCAGCGATGTCCCGCGGCAACTGATCGCCAATCAAATCGACCGCTGCCCCAAGGCCGCGATCGATCAGGCCAAAGCGCTGGACCCCCAGGTGCTGTTCGTCTCGGCCACCGGCGGGCTTGGGCTCGAGCACCTCAAGCGCAGCCTTTTCGCCTGAGGTCCGTCAGGCCCCGCTGCAGATATGCCACCATTTTTGCCTCCAACCGGCCACGGCCATGCCTCTGCAGCTCGGCGACACCGTTCCCGATTTCACCCAGGACTCCCAACTGGGTCCGATCAACCTCTACGACTTCGCTGGTGACAGCTGGGTTGTGCTGTTCTCCCACCCCGCGGACTACACCCCCGTCTGCACCACCGAGCTGGGCGAGGTGTCCCGGCTGCGCTCCGAGTGGGACAAGCGCAACGTCAAGACGATCGCCCTGAGCGTCGATTCCGCCGAGAGCCACAAGGGCTGGATCTGCGACATCAACGAGGTGCAGAAGACCACCGTTGACTATCCGATCCTGGCCGACGAAGACAAGAAGGTGAGCGATCTCTACGGGATGATCCATCCCAATTCGCTCAACAACCTGACGGTGCGCTCGGTGTTCATCATCGACCCCAACAAGAAGCTGCGTCTGCAGATCACCTACCCCGCCAGCACCGGCCGGAACTTCAACGAGATCCTGCGGGTGATCGACTCCCTGCAACTGACCGACCACCACCAGGTGGCCACCCCGGTCAACTGGACCGACGGTCAGGACTGCGTCGTGGTTCCCTCGATCCCCACCGACGAAGCCCGCAGCAAGTTCCCCAAGGGCGTGACCGAGATCAAGCCCTACCTGCGCATGACTCCGCAACCCAACAAGTGACAGTGAGTCGCTGAACCCTCGTCAGGGTCCTCGGCCCCCGGGAGAATTCCCGGGGGCTTTTGTCTGCGCATGCGGGTCTTGGGACTGATGAGCGGCACCAGCGCCGATGGCGTTGATGCGGTGCTCGCCAGCTTCAGCGGCCCCATCAGGCGGCCCCGCTGGCAGATCCACAGCCGTGCCTCCCTGCCCTACCCCGAAGCCCTGCGGGCTCAGATCGTGGCGGTCGGCCAAGGGCAACCCACCAGCGCCGCGGAGCTGCTCGAGCTCGGTGAAGCGCTGACGGAGGTGCAGGCCCAGGCCGCCCTGGCCTGCGACCCCGAGGGCAGCGCCCAGAGGGTGGGCTGCCATGGCCAGACCCTCTGGCACCGCCCCCCCAGCGGCGAGCGCACCGGCAACAGCTGGCAACTGCTGCACGCGCAACGCCTGGCCTTGCGGCTGAGGACGCCGGTGGTGTTTGACTTCCGCGCCGCCGACCTGGCCCTGGGCGGCCAGGGCGCACCGCTCGTGCCGGCGGCCGATGCCGCCTTGCTTCCCCCGATCGGCGGCTGGCGTGCCCTGCTGAACCTCGGGGGCATCGCCAACCTGACCCTGCTGCCGCCCCGCTCCGGCCCCGACCGCCAAGCAGCGGTGCTGGGTTGGGACTGCGGCCCCGCCAACAGCCTCTTGGACCTGGCGGTTCAACACTTCAGCCAGGGCGAGCGGAGCTTTGATGCCGGCGGTGCCTGGGCGGCGGAAGGCCAGGCCGATGAAGCCCTCATCACCCGTTGGCTGCAGGAGCCTTATTTCCAAAGCCAACCGCCCAAATCAACGGGCCGCGAGCTCTTTGGTGCAGCCGACCTCCAGCGGCGCCTGGAGCAGCTCAATCCGCTCCAGCCCGCTGACGCCCTGGCCACCTTGACGGCCTTCACGGCGGCGGTGGTCGCGCAGGACTTGCGGCAGGCCCCTCCGGCCCTGGAGCTGCTGGTGGCGGGGGGCGGGGCACGCAACGCCACCTTGATGCGGGAACTGCGCCGCCGCTGCCGCGGCCTACGCCTGCGGCCCCTCGCTGAGCTGGGCATTGCCGACAGCGACCGGGAGGCCCTGGCCTTTGCCCTGCTGGCCTGGTGGCACGGCCTGGGCGCCAGCGGCTCGCTGACGTCGGTGACCGGGGCCTCGCAGCCCTCCGTTCTCGGGCTCTGCGCCGAGCCACCGGGGCTCAGGCACCACCCCTGAGATCAACTTCCGTCGCGAAGGATCGGCAAGAGCCGATGCGATTTCTAGGGTGAGAGGGTCCGGCCGCAGAATCCATGAGTTCCGGCAATGCCCCCGCGCTCTATGAGCGCATCCGCAGCGATCAAGACCTCACCCAGGAGCTCTTCCGGCAAGCCCTGCAGGATCCCTCAGGCACCCTCAGCCGCATCTGTGAACTGGGGCAGAGCTGGGGACTCCCGGTGAGCCGCGACGACGTCAAAGCCCACTTGGCCAGCGTCGAAGACCCCGACACCAAGCAATGGCTGCTCAAGGCCCGCGGCGGACTCTGAACGGTTGCGCTGGGGCCGGCGGTCTTCCCCCATCCAACTGAAGAACAGCCAGTAGCTCACGATCGCGAGGCCGGCGGCCACCACCAGGGCCGCCACCTGCTCGAGTCGCTTCACCATGGCGGTCGATGCAGTCAGGAACCTCCAGTCTGCAGGGCTGATCGGCCTGCAATCAGCCGGAGGGAGATGATGTCGGTACGACCCAGGGCGTGAGCCCGAACCGGCGCCCTCTACCAATACCGCCTTGCTTCGCCTCGAACGCGTCTCCAAGATCTATCCCACGGGCGAGGTGCTCCGGGATGTCACCTGGGAGGTGAAAACCGGGGACCGCATTGGCCTGGTCGGCGTGAATGGCGCCGGCAAATCCACCCAGATGCGGATCATCTCTGGGCTGGAGGAGCCCAGCAGCGGGCAGGTGGTGAAGCAGGGGGAACCCCGCATCGTCTACCTCCAACAGGAATTCGACGTTGACCCGTCGCGCACGGTTCGGCAGGAGTTGTTCCAGGCCTTCGGCGAAGCCGCCCAGGTGCTCAACCGCCAGCGTCAGGTGGAAGAGGAGATGGGCTCTGAGCAGGCCGCCAACGACCCCGACCACCTCGATGCCCTGATCCATGAACTGGGCCGGCTGCAAAGCCGCTTTGAGGGGCTGCACGGCTACGAGCTCGACGCCCGCATCGACAAGCTGCTGCCGACCATCGGCTTCAGCCCCGAGGGGGCCGAGCAGTTGGTGGGGGATTACTCCGGGGGCTGGCAGATGCGCATCGCCCTGGGCAAGGTGCTGCTCCAGGAGCCCGATCTGCTGCTGCTGGACGAACCAACCAACCACCTGGATGTCGAGACCATCCAGTGGCTTGAGGACTATCTGATCGGCCAAACCTGCCCGCTGGTGGTGATCAGCCACGACCGAGCCTTCCTCGATCGGGTCTGCAACCAAATCGTCGAGACCGAACGCGGCGTCTCCCGCAGCTACCTGGGGAACTACAGCAACCACCTCGAGCAAAAGGCCCTCGAGCGCGAAGCCGGGCAAGCCGCCTTTGAGCGGCAACAGAAGGAACTCGCCACCCAACAGGCCTACATCGATCGATTCCGCGCCAGCGCCACGCGATCCACCCAGGCCAAGAGCCGCGAAAAGTTGCTGGACAAGGTGGAGCGGATTGAGGCACCGACTGAGAGCGTCAGCGGTCCTCGTTTCCAGTTCCCGCCCGCTCCGCGCAGCGGCCGTCTGATCGCCGAGATCAAGGACCTGAGCCACAGCTATGGCGAGCAGATCCTCTTCCTAGGGGCCAATCTCGAGATTGAACGGGGGGACCGGATTGCCTTTGTTGGACCCAATGGGGCCGGCAAGTCGACGCTGCTGCGGCTGGTGATGGGCATCGAGACGCCCGACGAGGGCTCAGCCGGGCTTGGCGAGCACAACGTGATCGCCAGCTACTTCGAGCAGAACCAAGCCGAGGCGCTCGACCTGAGCAAAACGGTGATCGACACGATGTTCGAAGCCGTTCCGGACTGGACCCAAACCCAGGTGCGCTCCCTGCTGGGCAGCTTCTGCTTCAGCAATGACGCGGTCTTCAAGGAGGTGGGCAAGCTCAGCGGAGGCGAGAAGGCCCGGCTGGCTCTGGCGTTGATGTTGCTGAGCCCCTGCAATCTGCTGGTGCTGGATGAGCCGACGAACCACCTGGATATCCCGGCCAAGGAGATGCTGGAGGGCGCTCTTCGTGACTACGAAGGGGCCGCTCTGGTGGTCAGCCACGACCGCTATTTCATCTCCCGCGTGGCCAACAAGATTGTCGAGATCCGCGACGGCGAATTAGTGGTCTACCGCGGTGATTATGCCTACTACCGCGAGAAGAAAGCCGAGGAATCTGCAGCCACCCAGGCCGCCCTCGAGGCCGCCGAACAGGAGGCCAAGCGCAAGGCCAAACGCGACAAGCAAAAAGCGAAGGAAGCCGCCCGCAAATCCGCTGCCTGACAGGAAAATCGCCTCAAGTTCACAGGACAGAGCGAAGAAATACCTAACGCATAAACTTCACAAAGCACTAGGCAAGAAGACTCATTTTTCTAGGGGTTATTGAACACTTGTGCATAGGCTGTTAAGGCCCATCGAGAGCCGGCCATGGATCCCCTGTTCAACGCAACTCCATCGGCTTTCCCCCGGGCCCACGCCACCCCCGGTATCCCCGCCCGAAGCGAGGGGGATCCGGTGAGCAGCTACTTCGAATGCATCACGGCCTGCTCCGTGGATGACGGCGAATGCGTGACCCAATGCGTTGAGGTGCTGCGCGAGCAGCAATGACGCCCTAGCGCTGCATCAAGGTCGAGAGCTCGACGGGGGTCACGCGGACCTCCAGACGCTGGCCATCTCGCTCCAGCTCCAGCAGCAGCGGCCGGCCCACGCCATGGCGACTGACCACCTGGATCAGGGCCGCCGGATCAGCCACGGGTTGCCCCGCCGCGGCCACCACCACATCGCCAGCGCGGACCCCAGCGCGAGCCGCTGGCCCGCCGGGCATCACGCTGCGGACCCTTGCCCCAGAGCCATTGCGCACGGGCTCTAGGGCAACGCCCACCATCGCGTGGCTGA
>NZ_JAFMFX010000059.1:0-11091 GCF_017855895.1 Vulcanococcus sp. CPBay_Sum15L08_68
CGGCGCGGCGAGAAGGTGCGGCCCAGCAGTTGCATCAGGCCGCGCAGGTCGTCGGTGTTCAGGCGGTTGTCGCGCACCAGGGTCAGCAGCAGCCGCTGCCTCAGGCTCTTGCCCTCTTCGCCCACCAGCAGCTTCAGGCCCGCGCCGGCGACCGGCAGCAGGTCCGTGGCGCCGCCACCGCCGTCGTCGTTCTCGACCACCTGCAGCAGGTTCTCCAGGCGCTCCAGCTGCAGGCGTCCGTCGCGATCGAACAGCACCTCCATCAACTTTTCGCGCATCTCGGCGGTGTCCCCCGCCAGCAGGCGCCGGGCCACATAGGGATAGGCGACGTTGATGATCCGGAAGCTGGGGTCCAGGCGCATCGCCAGGCCCTCCTGGCTGACCACCGCGCGGATGATCAGGGCAAAGCGGGCCGGCACCCGGAAGGGATAGGCGTACATCAACTCCGAGAAGCGATCGGTGATCGCCTTGAAGTTGAAGGAGCCGACGTTCTCGCCGAGCGCACCGCCGAGGACCTCCTCAAGGGCGGGAATGATCGGGGTGAGGTCCGTCTTGGCGTTCAGGAAGCCCAGATCGACGAAATCCTGAGCCAGGCCCTCAAAGTCGCGGTTGATCAGGTGCACCACCGCCCCGGTCAGGGTCAGGCGATCGCTGTTGCTGATCGAATCCATCATCCCGAAGTCCACGTAGGCCACATGGCCCAGGGCTCCGGTCTTGCCCGGCAGGGCAAAGAGGTTGCCGGGGTGGGGATCGGCGTGGAAGTAGCCGAACTCCAGCAGCTGCTGCAGGCCGCTGATCACGCCCGTGCGGATCAAGGAGGCGGGATCGAGGTGTTGGGCTTCGAGCTCCTGGCGCTGTTGCAGTTTCGTGCCGTTGATCCAGGTGGTCGTCAGCACCCGCTGGCCCGAGAGGCTGCGGTCCACCCGCGGCACGATCACCGCCGCATTGCCCTCGAACATCCGCGCGAAGCGCTCGGCGTTGTCGGCCTCCTTGCGGTAGTCGATCTCCTCAAACAGGGAGCGGCCGAACTCATCAATGATTTCCCCCAGGCCAAAGCCCAGGTTCAGGGGCAGCAGCGGAGCGGCCATCACCCCCAGCAGCCGGATCAGCACCAGATCCCGGCGCAGCTGCCGCTCGAGGTTGGGGCGCTGCACCTTCACGGCCACCCAGTTCCCGCCGACGGGTTTGGCCCGGTACACCTGGCCCAGGCTGGCGGCCGCCACGGGATAGTCCGGGAACTCTTCAAAGAGTTGCTGGACGGGTGCCCCCAGGTCGGCCTCGATTGTCTCCAGGGCGATGGCGTGGGGGAAGGCCGGCAGGTTGTCCTGCAGTTGGGTCAGCTGATCCAGCCAGTCCCGCCGCACCAGGTCCGGCCTTGTGGAGAGGGCCTGTCCCACCTTGATGAAACAGGGCCCCAGTCCCGTCAGGGTGGTGAAAATCTTCTGCCCCAGGCGCTGCTGCACCTTCGGGTCGGGATTGTTGGCCTGGAAGACCAGCACCAGCGCCAGGCTCAGCAGGCTGCTGAGCACCACGACCAAGCGGCCGACCAGCTGCCAGGGCCGCAGCAGCAGCCAGCGCAAGTCACGCCCCGGGTCGTAGGTGCTCATCCAATCCGCCAGCAAGTTGCAAACTCTAGGAATGGTGTTGCTCCAGCAGCTGCTTCAGGCGCGCCGGCCCCGGTTGCCGCTGCATCTGCCGGCCCACGGCCGCGGGCGGGGCCTGGCGCCGGCCCTGGCCCGCTTGCTGCGCCAAGCCCCGGGTCGCTGGGATCTGCCGGAGTTGCCGGAGATCGGTGGCCCTCTGGAGGACGAGGGGGCCGTGGCAGACAGCCAACGGGCCCTGGCGGATCTGCTGGGAGCCAAGCGCTGCTGGTACGGCGTCAATGGGGCCAGCGGCCTGCTGCAAGCCGGTCTGCTGGCTCTGGCGCAACCGGGTGAGCGGGTCCTACTGCCGCGGAATCTGCATCGCTCCCTGCTGCACGGCTGTCTGCTC
This sequence comes from Vulcanococcus sp. CPBay_Sum15L08_68, assembly GCF_017855895.1. Lineage (NCBI taxonomy): Bacteria > Bacillati > Cyanobacteriota > Cyanophyceae > Synechococcales > Synechococcaceae > Vulcanococcus > Vulcanococcus sp. CPBay_Sum15L08_68. The sequence continues at coordinate 1,993 of NZ_JAFMFX010000059.1, forward strand.
GGGCAACTGGAGCCGGTTCTGTTTGATCTGCCCTTTGATCCGGCCTCGGGTCTCTGGCTGCCCCCCAGCCCTGAGCACCTGGAGGCGGTGATCCGCGCGGCCCTGGCCGAGGGGCCCCTGGCGGCGCTGGTGCTGGTCTCCCCCAGTTACCAAGGCCTCGCTGGGGATCTGGCGGGCTTGGTGGCGCTGGCCCACCGGCAGGGGCTGCCGGTGCTGCTCGATGAGGCCCATGGCGCCCATTTGGGTCTGGATCCGCGGCTGCCGGCCCCTGGCCTGGAGGCTGGGGCGGACCTGGTGGTGCAGTCCCTGCAGAAGGCCGCCGGTGGCCTGGCCCAAAGTGCTGTGCTGCTGCAGGGGGCTGGTAGCGATCTCGATCCAGGGCGGATTGAGCGGGCGCTGCTCTGGCTGCAAACCTCCAGCCCCAGCGCCCTGCTGCTGGCCTCAACGGAGGCGGCACTGCTGCATCTGCGCAGCGCCCAGGGACGCCAGCAACTGCGCCGGGCCCTCGATCAGGGCCTGCGGCTGCGCCAGCGCCTCCAGGCCGGTGGCTTGCAGCTGCTGGAGAACCAAGACCCGTTGCGCCTGAGCTGGATCTGCGCCGCCGATGGCATCAATGGCCTGGAGGCCGATGACTGGTTGATGCAGCGGGGGGTGATCGCGGAGCTGCCTGAGCCGGGTTGCCTGACCTTCTGTTTGGGACTGCAGCCGCCCAGAGGCCTGCTGCGGCAGTTGCCCGCGGCCCTGCACCAGCTGCGCCGGTCGCTCGGAAGCGCGGAATTGTTGACCTTCAGTCCTCCGCCGTTGCCCCTGGTGGCCAGCCCGGAGCGGCCCCTGGCGGAAGCCTGGCGGGCGCCGGCAGAAGCGGTGCCCCTCGAGCAGGCCGCCGGGCGCCTGGCGGCGGAACCCCTCTGCCCTTACCCCCCGGGGATTCCCCTGTTGATTCCCGGGGAGCGCATCGATGGGCCCCGGGCCGCCTGGTTGCAGGAGCAGCGGCGGCTTTGGCCCCATCAGATCGCTGATACGGTGAAGGTGCTGATCGCGTGAGGCGGAGCATGCCCGCGGCAGGGAAGGGCTCCTTCCAATGGGATTTCGTCACCCCGGGTTTGCCGGATGCGGCCTTTGCCGATGCCCCCGGCTTCAGCCCGACCCCGATGGAGCAGCGGGTGATGCTGCTCTCGCACCTGCGGCCCAAGAGCGATTCCCTGGTCTGGGATGTGGGCGGCGGCACCGGTGCCCTGGCCCTGGAGATCGCCCGCTTGATGCCCGCCGGAGCGGTCCACACCCTCGAGCGGGATCCCGACGGCATTGAGCTGCTGGAGCGCAACCGCCGCCGCTTTGGCATTGAGAACCTGCACATCCACCAGGGGGAAGCGCCCGATGGCCTGGCGCAGTTGCCGCCGCGCCCGGATCGGGTGCTGCTGGAGGTGGGCCGTCCCCTGCGGGATGTCCTGCATCAGGTCTGGGAGGCCCTGGTCCCAGCCGGTCGCCTGGTGATCAGTACCGCCAGCCTGGAGGGGCTGGTGGACGCCACCGATACCTTGGGGCAACTGGCGGCGGTCGATCTGCAGGTGGTGCAAGCCACGGTTCACCGGATGCAGCGCCGCGGCAGTCAGGCCCGCTTGGCGGCCGCAGAACCCCTGTTTTTGATTGCTGCGGAACGCCCTTGATTCCTCCCCCGCGCACCCGAACCTCCCCCCAGCGCCTGCTGAGCGGCTACGCCGCCGGTGCCTTTGGCCTGTTGGTGGTGGGTCTGGGGGGCTGGTGGTTCACCATCGCCCTGGGGGTGATGGTCCACCTGGGGCTGCTGGAGTACTTCGACCTGGCCCGCGCCAAGGGCATCCGGCCGGCCAGCAAGACCACCTTGGTGCTGGTGCAGCTGCTGCTGATCACCACCCAGTGGGCCCATGGCGGCGATGTGGCGGGGGTCGGCTTTGCCTCGGAGCTCTCGGCTGCGGTGCTGCCGGTGGCCGGGGCGATCATCTGCGGCTGGCTGCTGTTGCAGCCCGTCACCGGGACGATCGCCGATATCGCCTCCTCCATCTTTGCCCTCTTTTATTTGGGCTATCTGCCCAGCTACTGGATTCGCCTGCGGGATCTCACCGATCCGCTCTTGGCGCCGAATCTGCAGCACTGGCCTTGGCCGCTGACCTCGGGGATGGTGTTGATGCTGATGGCCTGCCTGCAGATCGTGGCGACGGACATCGGCAGCTACATGATTGGCCGCCGCTACGGCCGCACCCCCCTCTCGCCCACCTCGCCGGGCAAGACCGTGGAGGGGGCCCTGGGCGGGCTGATCTGCTCGATGCTGCTCGGGGCCCTGTTTGGGGTGCTGCTGGGCTGGAGCTGGGGCTGGGCGATTGGCGCCCTGCTCGGGGCGATGGTCACGGTCTTCGCCCTGGTGGGGGACCTGACCGAATCGATGATGAAGCGCGATGCCGGCGTCAAGGATTCGGGCGATTTCCTGCCCGGCCATGGCGGCATCCTCGATCGCATCGACAGCTATCTGTTCATCCCGGCGGTGTTTTTCACCGTGGTGACCTTCCTGGCCTAGGGGCTGACCGTCGCTCTGCCGCTGACCAGCAGCCGGCCGGACTGCAGTTCCGCCTGCTCAATGGTGATGTTGGGGTCTCCGGGCAGGGCATAGCGCTGGGGGCCATCGCTCTGCTGCAGGACAACGCAGCCGGCCTCCGCCCGCGGCTGGGTCGCCATCTCCCGGCCCTGGGCGCGCACCAGCAGCTGGTCGCCTGCGATCGTCAACTCCTGCAGCGGCGTCAGCCCCAGTAGGGCCTCGCTGATTTGATCGCCCAGGCCGCGCCAATGGGCGCTGCTAAACGAGCGGCTCAGGCCAGGGCCACTGAATTCGGCGCTGCCCGTCACGCTGAAGGATTGATCCAGCTGCAGGGACTGCCCCTTCATCAGCCGGCCGATCTGGACGCTGATCGCGCCGCTGCGCAGCTCCACCCGCTCGATCTCAAGGGCACTGAAGATCGCCTTGCGGGCCACCAGGCTGACCCCCTCCAGCCGTCCCCGCAGTAGGGCCAGGGTGGAGCCGTGCAGCTGGAGCTCGAGCTGATCGACGGACTCGCATTGCTGGCGAATCCAGAACTGCAGACCACTGGCCAGCAGCTGCAGAACGGGATCAGCCATGCCAGGTGCGCACCACGGTGTCGGGCTGATCGATGTGGGGCAGATGCCCGCAATCGCTCAGCTCGGTGATGCGCTCTCCTAACAGAACTGCGGCGTCGGCCTTGGCTTTGCCCTGCAGGATCCGGTCGTTGGCGCCCCAGAGCACCTGCAGTCTCTGCTGCGGCAGCGGCAACCCGCAGCCCCCGAAGCCACCACTGCCGGCAAAGGCCGCCAGGGCGGGGGCCCAGTTGGGGCAGCGCAGATGGATCGAGGCGATCTCCAGCTCCGCGGGCCCCACATCACGGTCGGGTTGGGCAAAGGCACTGCGGCAGAGCCCGCGCCGAATCGCCGGCAGGGCCAAAAAGCGCGCGCCCAGTTGGTTGAGCAGGGGCGGAACCGGCATGGGTTTGCCCGTCAGACCCGCTGGGGCAAGCAGCAGCAAGCGATCGATCTGCTCCGGGCGCCGGCGGGCCAATTCCACGGCCGCCGATCCGCCCATGGAGGCACCAATCAGGCCGACCCGCTGGGCGCCACTGCGCTCGAGGACCGCATCGAGCACGGCGTCCAGATGGCGCAGCACCCCCGCGGGGCTGTAGTCGCCGCCCTGGGGCCTGGGGCAGAAGCCAAAGCCGTAGAGGTCGGGGATGAACAGCTGGGCGTGGGCTGAGAGCAGCGGGCTGAGCCGCCGAAACTCCAGATGGGAGCTGTCAAAGCCATGCAGCAGCAGCACCGGCGCTCCTGAGCCCAGGACCGCCACGGGCCAGGGTTCACGGGTTTGGTCGCAGGCGCTCGGCAGGTCCCACCACTGCACCGCCCGAGCGATGGCCTGTCCTTTGGGATCCAGCAGGGTTTTGGCGGCGCGCTCCAGCAGCTGCCGCTGATCCAGGTGCTCAGGCATCCACGCTGCTCAGGGCGGCGGTGGTGCTGACCAGGGCCGCCAGGACATCGGCTGGACCGACGCTGAAGGGCAGGTGATGGAGATCTGAGCCGGGCCTGCAGGCAAACTCCGCCACCTCCTGGAGCTCCGCGAGGCTGGCCTGGGCGAGCCCGAGGTCTTTCAGGCTGACGGGCAGCGCGAGTCGTTGGAAGAAGGGCAGCAGTTGCCGCCGGGCCTGGGCCGCCAGCTGGCTACCGCCGACGCTTTCCTCCAGGCGCAGTTGCACCAGGATTCCAAAGCCCACCTTCTCCCCGTGGAGTTGGCCGTGGCTGGCCTCCAGTTGGGTCAGGCCGTTGTGGACCGCATGGGCGGCGACGGTGCGGCAGCGGGCGCCGCCAATCCCTCCGATCAGGCCGGCCGTCAGGCCGCTGGCTTCCGCCACGCGCACCCAGGCCTCGCCGCCGACCTCCCCGAGGGCCTGCTCGGCCTCCAGCAGCAGTTGATCCCGCAGCACCCGGGCCTGTTGCACGGCCTGTTGCACCAGGCCATCCCGGCTGGCGCCGCTGCTGACGGAGGCCTCGTACCACTTGGCCATGGCATCGGCGATGCCGCTGGCCAGGGTGCGATTGGGGGCTGAGGCCACCAGGCCGTGGTCAAAGACCAGCAGCTCCGGGCAGTGCTCCAGAGCGACATCTCCCTGGAATGCCCCCTGGGGGCTGTAGAGATTGGCCAGCGCCGTCCAGCCCGCGCAGGTGGCGGCACTGGTGGGCACGGTGATGCAGGGGAGCCCCAGGCGGTGGGCCAGCAACTTGCCGGCATCGAGCACCTTGCCGCCGCCGCAGGCCACGACCCCATCACAGCCCTGGGATTGGCTCAGCTCCGCGAGACGGCTGAGGTCCTCTTCGCAGCAGTCGAACTCAAGCTCCGCGCTGAGCACCCGTAGGCCTTGCGTCTTGAGATCGGCTTGGAGCCCGAGCCGCAGTTCCCGGGTGGCCGCGCTGCGGCCGAGCAGCAGCGGTGCTTGGCAGAGGCCCGCGATCAGCGGCAGCGCTTCAGTCCAGGCTCCTTCGCCGCGCAGCACGTTGGCGGGTGCGATGGCGTGTTGCTGAACGGCGGAGACAGCCATGGACCGGATTCCAGAAATCCACTCTAAAAGTGGGACATGGGTCACCACGACCACCACCATCACGCTGGGGCGTTTCGCTGGAGCGTGCTGCTGAATGCCTTCCTGACGGGAGCGCAGTTGGCGATCGGCTTTGGCTTTGGCTCCCTCGCCTTGATCGGCGATGCGATCCACAACCTGGGGGATGTGGTGGGCCTGCTCTTGGCTTGGGGCGCTGAGCGCTTGAGCTTGAAGCCCCCCCGCGGTCGCTTCACCTATGGCTTTGGCCGCAGCACCCACCTGGCGGCCTTGATCAATGGCCTTCTGGTGTTTGCAGCGGGCCTGCTGGTGGTGGTGGAAGGCCTGGACCGGCTGCAGCAGCCCGAGCCCCTGGTGGCTGGGCCCGTGGCCGTTGCTGCCGCTGCAGGGATTGCGATCAATTTGCTGTCCGCCCGGTTGTTTGGGGCGCAGGACCATCTCGATCTCAATCGCCGGGCGGCGGTGCTGCATCTGCTGAGCGATGCGGCGGTCTCAGCGGCTGTGTTGCTCAGCGCGATCCTGGTGGCGCTGACCGGCCGCACGGAGCTCGATGCGATCACGGCCATTGCGGTCGGCGCGGCGGTGATGGTCAGTGCCTATGGGCTGCTGAAGCAAGCCCTGGCGGCGAGCCTTGATGCGGTCCCGGAGGGGCACGATCTGCAGTCCATTGAGGCGGCCTTGCGGGAGCTGCCGGGGGTGTTGCGCGTGAGCGAACTCCATGTCTGGGGCCTGGGTGGCCGCCGGGTGGCGCTGACGGCCCATTTGCAGGTGCAGAGCGAGCCATCGGTTGATCTGCTCCGCCTTGGCGAGGAGCGCCTACGCCAGCTGGGCATCGACCACAGCACCCTGCAGATTGAGCCCCAGTCCTGAGGGCCATTCGGTTTTCCCCTACCCATTTCGCCCCTGGCCCATCAGATTGGAGACAGGTCGGCTCGGAGGGGGATGGCAAGACGCAGCTGGAGGCGGCGCCTGGGCAATGCCCTGATCCGTTGGGGCCAAGCCCTGAAACCAGCGCCGCCGGCGCGCCCGGTTCCGACGCCGCAGAAGCGCTCGGCCGTCAGTCAGATGCCAGGCCTGCGCTCGCCCCTGACGATCGACAAGGCAGTTCGCAACAGGGACCTGAGTGTTCTCAAGCGGGAGGCCAGCGATGCGCTGGCGGCCCTGGGGGCGGCCCATGCGGTGGTGAGCTCAGCGCGGCTGGCTCAGATCCAGACCATCCGCTCGGAGGTGGATCGCGGCACGGTGGAGCAGGACGCCTTAATCGAGGTCGCAGGCGACTACCAGGCCTGGCAGAACGATCAGGTGCGTCTGTTTGATGCCCTGGCGTTGGTGCTGGGGATCACGGTTCCAGAGGGCTCTGCTTTCGATCAGATCGATGAGGAGATGACGGCAGCGGCCACTGAGCACCTCAATGCCCTGACGGCGGAATACCAGCGTCGACTGCTGAGCGACCAATTTGAAACGGAGCCCCAGGAGGGCTGATTGGCAGCCTTTTTGATCTAGGTCTGCTGTTTTTTCATCGACAGAGCCGGAACACCCGCTGTATTGGGGAGTGGCATTCGGGGCCCCTTCCCTTGACCGTTCGGATCGGCATCAATGGTTTTGGTCGGATTGGCCGCCTGGCCTTCCGCCGCGCGATGGCCACTCCCGGGGTTGAGGTGGCGGGCATCAATGACTTGATTGATGTCGATTACCTGGCCTATCTGCTGCGCTACGACTCCACCCATGGCCGCTTCAAAGGCGAGGTCAAGGTGGAGAACGGTCAGCTGGTGGTCGATGGGAACGCCATCCGGATTACGGCGGAGCGGGATCCAAGCAACCTCCAGTGGGATGCCATTGGAGTCGACACGGTCCTCGAGAGCACGGGCTTTTTCCTGACGGATCCCCTGGCACGCACCCACATCCAGGCCGGGGCGAAGCGGGTGGTGATGAGCGCCCCCTCCAAGGACGAGACCCCGATGTTCGTGATGGGGGTGAACCACAGCAGTTACGCCGGCCAGGACATCGTCTCCAACGCCAGCTGCACGACCAACTGCCTGGCGCCCTTGGCCAAGGTGGTCCACGACAACTTCGGCATTGTCAGTGGCTTGATGAGCACCGTTCACGCCACGACGGCCACCCAAAAGCCCGTGGACAGCCCGTCCCTGAAGGACTGGCGCGGTGGCCGCGGGGCCGGCCAGAGCATCATTCCCAGCTCCACAGGCGCTGCGAAGGCTGTGGGCCGGGTGATCCCAGAACTGAACGGCAAGCTCACGGGCATGGCCTTCCGGGTCCCGACCCCGGATGTCTCCGTGGTCGACCTCACGGTGAATCTGGCCAGGCCCGCCAGCTATGAGCAGGTCAAGGCGGCGATGAGGGCCGCCTCTCAAGGGGAGTTGAAGGGAATCCTGGGTTACACCGAAGACCAGGTGGTCTCCAATGATTTCCTGGGTGAGAGCTGCACCTCCGTCTTCGATGCCGGCGCTGGAATGGCCCTGAGCGACACCTTTATGAAACTGGTGTCCTGGTACGACAACGAGTGGGCCTACAGCTGCAAGTGCATTGACCTGATCACTCACATGGCCGCGGTGAGCTGAAACCAGAGCGGCAGGCTGAGGGCAGCGGCCCCGCTGCTCCAAAGCACTAATCGGGCGGCTGGCAGGGTTTCCTTGCCGCCTCTGTTTTGGGCGTCGGCGGCTTCAGCGAGCAGGAGCACGGACATTGCCGTCGGTGCAGCGGCCTGGAGGACCAGCGCCTGTCGCATCAGCTCCGGTAGTTGCAGCAGTCCGCTCAGGAGCCACATCAAGGCGGGGAGCAGCAGCAGCTTGATCATCAGGGCGCCGGTCAGTGAGGGCCTCTCGCCCTGGTCCGCTTGATCGATGCGCTGCAGCACCAGCCCCAACCGCATCCCCACCAGAAGCAGCAGCATCCAGAGCACGATTCGTGCGGGGAGCCAGAGCCACTGCCCCAGCAGCGGCCCCCATGGGGTGAGCCCGAGGGGGAGGGCCAGGAGCAGGGCCTGAACGACGGGTGTCTTCAGCAGGGTCATCGCCGTGGCTGAGCTTTTCCCTGGCGACAGCAGCAGCGGACCGGCACTCCAGGTGATCAGGGTGCCGATGAGGTCATAGATGACGCTGAAGCCCAGGGCCTCACTGGGCAGTAGGGCAATGGCGACGGGAAGCCCGAAGTAGCCGGTGTTGCCCACCATCGCCCCCAGTTGCAGGCTGCGGGTGGGCAGCAGGCCAGGGGCCTGGCGGCAGAGGAGCAGGCCGCCCAAGGTCAGGCCGGCAATGAGCCCCGCCATGGGGATCGCGCTGAGGGGCAGGCCTCCTTTTAAGAGCAGCCCCGTGAGGCTGAGGGGCATGCCCCAGCGCAAGAGCGGTGGTGCCAGTCGGCTGGGGAGAGTTGGGAAACGCCGGCCCAGCCAGAACCCACCGAGGAGGCAGGGAGCGAGTTCCAGAACGAGGCGAAGCATGGCTGCAGCCTGGCAGCTTGCTCTTGGGCCTGGGCAGAGCTAACGAGGGGGTAGCCGTTGGAGGGGGAGCTGTGGAGGACAGACCGATCACACCCCATGCGGTCCCGATTTTTGATGCCGACGGCAACCTCACCTATGTGGGGGATGACGGTCGCCGCTATGTCGTTGGCCCCCTGCCGGAAACCGACGAGGCCAACGTCGATCGGGTGATGGAGCGCCTGCGGGAGGGACAGGCCCTGTTCTCCCAGATCGAGCAACTCTCAGGGCAGTGGCTGGATCACGTCAGCGGCTCTGACCTGGCCCGTCATTCGGCCCTGGCCCTGCTGCTGACGACCCTGGAGACCTTCCTGAGTGACCCCGAGTCCGACGAGGACATCTGAGGCCTCCCAGGGAACGCGGACCTGTAGCGAAGGCGACAGCGGCTCTGGTATGTTTGTGGGCCGCTCAGCGATCGCGAGATCACGAGCGGCGAACCGAAAGCCGAGGGAACTCGGTGATGTA